>NZ_JBVHLF010000067.1:1198-42779 GCF_055559155.1 Kitasatospora sp. NPDC024654 | reverse complement strand
ACGCGCAGTCCTACCCGACACCGCCCCGGGAACGGACCAACGCGACATCACAGGCATGAGATCAACCGGCCGCTGCCGTGAAACATCGAGGCCGGGGACATTACGGGCGAACCGCCGCGACGATCACCGAGCACAGGCGGCTGACGGATCGAGGCCAAATCGCAGCTTGATCACCAACCCGATTGAGCGACAGAGTCCTTCGTGGTCGATGTCGAGCAGTGCCGGTGCATTCTCGGATGGGCTGTTCCGGTCATAAATACCTTCAGTCGTACTAGGAAGGGTGGTGCCGAGGAAGCGTTAGGGCGAGCCGGATCCCGGCCTCCCCAGAGTCAGATGAAGGAGCGTTACTTTGAGACAGACCAGGCGTTTCACCGCCATCCTGACGGCCGCTCTGGCCGTGTCCGCCTGCGGCATCGGCAGCGCCGCCGCGGCGACGGACCACCACCACAAGGCGCACTCGTCCTCCCATCGCGACTACACGGAGTACGTGGAGGACTACTCCTCAAGTGGTGGCCGCGGGCACCACCACCACGGCGGCGGCTCGGAAGGAGACGGCACCGTCGCGATCGGCTACGAGGTGCGGACCGCTATGACGGGCGTTCCCGCCGTCGGCTCGTTCGCGGCCGTCGCGCAGTGCTCGTCAGGCAAGCGGGTCCTCGGCGGGGGCTACACGACCAATGGCGTCACCGTCGCCCTCCCCCTCACCGCCGAGGGTCCCACCGCGCTTTATGACGGTTGGTACGTGAGCGGTGTGGCCGTGTCCGCAGGCGGTACTGTCACGGTCTACGCGATCTGCGCCTCGGTGTGATCCGCCCGCGAGGGTGAGCCCTGACCGCCGGGTCGGGCCGGCCGGCGACTGGTACCCGTCCCTCCAGCCCGACGCGGCGCCACGTGCGCCCAACCGTGCGGTAGTGCGCGCGGTGGCGGCCCGGACGGCGATCCGGCGCGGACGTCAGTTGGTACAGAAATTGACGGTGATCGGGCTGCCGGCGCAGTTGGTGGGGTGGTTGTCGGCGATTGTGGAGTCCTTGAGCCTCACTGGAGTACTAGTTGACACATACTGCCGATATCTGCCACCAAGATCATCGGCGGTTGGGTAGATGCAGATCCACCTGGCGCCAGCAGCGCAGCAGTCGGCATTACGTGGTGCTTTGAGCCGTGGCCACGACCGACGACGGGCCATGGCTATCTAACCTCGGCACTTCGGGGTGACAGTGGCGGCAGATCGAAGGAGCGTCCGATCGCAGTGACGGTCCGTCGGTGAAGCACTGGTCCATCACCCCGAAGTGCCGAAGTCAGTAAAGGCGCGCTCGGCCGGGGCCGGTTTCTTCTGCTCCCTGGTGCCGCAGCCCTCAGGAACCAAGATCAGCTCGCGACGCCACCGGACCCCGAACGGAGCCGAAGACCGTGCCGACCCCTGCGGGGCACGGTCGTTTGGTTGCCCCGGATGGCGGATTGCAGCCATGATGTACCACCGCTACGAAACGGGAAACGCGCAGCGAAGTGGCAGGGGCGGAATGAGTGAGTTACACCTGAAGCTCGTGGCGCTGCTGGTCGGCACTGGGATGGTGGTGGCCGCAACGGTCTTCGGTTTCCTCGGTCCTTTGGAGTCCATGTTCACCTATTCGCACGAAGGGCGGACGACTCCTTGCCCCCCTGGGGTGCGCTACTCGGCCCGCCTGAACTGCGTCTGGCAGGAGGCCGGCACTGTGACGGGAGTCCGGTACATAACGCACGGTGGCCCCGACGGCGATCCAGATGAGTACGAGGTGGACGTCCGCACCGCCACTGGGGGCATCGAGAAGGTCGATACCAGCAAAGCCGTGTACGACCGGGCTGCGGAGGGCGAACAGGCGATCCTGCACGTGTGGCGAGGCGACGCGGTCGGCCTCACCGTGGACGGTCGCACCCACGACCAGGGACCCTGGCCGTCGGATTCCTGGTACGGATGGGCGATTCTCGCCTGGGACGGCGTCGGACTGGTGATCAGTGTGGCGTGGCCTGGCGGCCCGACTCGGGAGAGTCCTCTTGCCTGGGCCCTCCCTTGGTCGATCATGGGGCTCCTCGTCGCTCTCGGCGTGGCCGGGATTCTGATGAACGTGAAAGTGTGACAGGAGCCGCCTGTGAGCACGGTGGAGCCGAGTCCCCGGCCCCACCGTGCCGTCGCATGCCTGCCAGCTACCTGACCTCGGCACTTCGGGGTGATGACGGTGGCAGATCGAGGAAGCGTCCGGTCGCCATGACGGCCTGTGGTGAAGCACTGCTCCATCATCTCGAAGCGCCGAGGACTCCTCCAGCTGCGTCAGGTCCGGCGCACACGCCGCCACCGGCGAGGTCAGGTCCATCGGCCTCGCCCGCCGCTGCGCGGCCGGCGCCATGTCCAGGCACACGTTCGTCGCGATCCGGTACAGCCATGTCCGCAGCGCCGAACGCCCCTCGAACCCCGCGTACTTCGACCAGGCCCGCACCAGCGTCTCCTGCACCGCATCCTCCGCCTCGAACGCGGAACCAAGCATCCGGTAGCAGTAAGCCGTCAGCTCCCTCTGGAACGGTTCCAGCTGCTCGACGACGTCATCGGGCGGCCCGTGTTCGGGCCGCCCCTTCGCCGTTCCCGCCCGCCGCCTACAGCGCAGTCCACCCACAGGGCCGTCCGCCCTGGCCGCCGAGCGGGTGCCAGACCGGGGACGACGGTCCGCGCTGGACCAGGTCCTCGATTCGGGCGGCGCCGGCCGGAACGGCGGTGAGCATGTCGGCGACGGCCGGGTTCTCCTCGGCGGCCAGCCGCAGGTCCGCCACCGCCGGGCGCACCCTGGCGGCTGTCGTGCCGACCAGGACGATCAGCAGTCGGGGGAAGGAGCGCCAGCGCCGCTCCCACGCCCGACCCGGCCCGTCCTCGCCCGCCTGTTCCCACACCTGGGGCCGTCGATGAATTAGGTCCTGTCTGGAGTCCGGATCACAAGTTCGGTAGATCGCATGCGCGTGGAGGGCCGGATTTGATAGTCAATCAGTCATGGCGCGAGGCGATCTCACCGACGAGCAGTGGACCCTGATCGAGCCCCATCTCCCGGTCGCTGCGGTCGGGCCTATCCCCGACCTGCGGAAGCACTTCAACGCGGTGATGTGGCGCTTCCGTGTCGGCAGCCCCTGGCGCGACCTGCCGGCCGAGTTCGGGCCCTGGCAGAGCGCGTACGACCGGTTCCGGATCTGGGCGAGGCAGGGCGTCTTCCAGCAGTTGATGGAAGCGGTGATCGCCGAGGCCGCGGCCCGTGGCGAGGTCGACCTGGGCCTGGTCAGCGTGGACTCGGCGACCGCACGGGCCCACCACCACGCCGCCGGGATGGTCCTGGACCCGGAGCAGCTGGCGGCCCTGGAGGCCGCCGTCGAGTCCGAAAAGGGGGCGACACGAAGGGACAACAGCCGCAAGACGGACAGGCTGAGGACGCCTCGCGCGCCGAGCGCCGCCGGGTCCGTCGGCGACACCGAGCCCGCTTGAAGGCCGCTGAACTGGGGCGTTCCCGAGGCGGGCTGACCAGCAAGATCCATCTGGCGACCGACCGGCGCTGCCGCCCACTGGCATTCGTTCTCACGCCGGGACAGGCGGGCGACAGCCCGCAGTTCGTCCCGGTCCTGGAGAGGGTCAAGGTGCGCGGACCGGTCGGACGCCCGCGCACCCGACCGGACGCGGTTGCCGCAGACAAGGCCTACTCGTCCCGGCGCAACCGCCACTACCCGCGGCGGCGCGGGATCAAAGTGGTGATCCCGGAGAAGGCCGACCAGGCCGCGAACCGCAAGAAGCGCGGCAGCGCCGGTGGCCGGCCGGTCTCGCACGACGCGACGCTGTACAAGGACCGCAACACCGTGGAACGGTGCATCAACCGACTTCGGAACTGGCGCGGCATCGCGTTCCGCTTCGACAAGACCCCGGAGAGCTACGAGGCCGGACTGCATCTGTGTGGCGCGATGCTCTGGCTTCGCAGCGTCACACCACATTCATGATCTGGACTCCAGACAGGACCTAGGCGTGTGCCCACGCATTTCCGGCGACAGCACACGCCTCGCAACACCGTGACCTGCACGGACACCGCTCGACAGGCCCATCCATGCCCACGAACTGCGGAACTCGGGCTGTACGACCTCGTCCACCAACTCGTCTGCGACCGGCCCGATGGCCGGGGCTCACTCAGGGCCCGCACACCGCGTAGACGGTGACAGGAACCAGAGCAACGAGTGTGGTGGCCTGCCAACCAGTGGCAGGCGAACCACCAACAGGACCATTGAAAGTGATCGCTGCCCCCGACACGCTCGAGAAACCACCACCGATGGCGTGAGTACCAGCCGGGCATGACGCCACAGCGTTACCAGCGCCGGAAACTGTGACGACCGAGCTCTGCGCTCCATCACTCGCGCCCTGGGCTCCTTGGTTGCCCTGCGGCCCCTGCACCCCGGTGCTGCCCTGGGCACCGGTGTCACCCTGGGATCCCTGGCTCCCCTGAGCACCGGTGGTGCCCTGGGATCCCTGGCTGCCCTGCGCACCGGTGCCGCCCTGGAAGCCCTGCGGCCCCTGCACCCCGGTGCTGCCCTGGGCACCGGTGTCACCCTGGAAACCCTGCGGCCCCTGGACACCGGAGTCACCCTGGAAACCCTGGCTCCCCTGGACACCGGAGTCACCCTGGAAACCCTGGCTCCCCTGAGCACCGGAGGTGCCCTGCGCCCCCTGGCTCCCCTGAGCGCCAGTGGTGCCCTGGAAACCCTGGCTCCCCTGAGCACCGGTGCCACCCTGGAAACCCTGCGGCCCCTGGACACCGGAGTCACCCTGGAAACCCTGGCTCCCCTGAGCACCGGTGCCGCCTTGGAAGCCCTGCGGCCCCTGCACCCCGGTGCTGCCCTGGGCACCGGTGTCACCCTGGGGCCCCTGGCTCCCCTGAGCACCGGAGGTGCCCTGCGCCCCCTGGCTCCCCTGAGCACCGGAGGTGCCCTGCGCCCCCTGGCTCCCCTGAGCGCCAGTGGTGCCCTGGAAGCCCTGCGGCCCCTGCACCCCGGTGCTGCCCTGGGCACCGGTGTCACCCTGGAAACCCTGGCTCCCCTGAGCACCGGTGCCACCCTGGAAACCCTGCGGCCCCTGCGCACCGGTGCCGCCCTGGAAACCCTGCGGCCCCTGCACCCCGGTGCCGCCCTGGGCACCGGTGTCACCCTGGAAACCCTGGCTCCCCTGAGCACCGGTGGTGCCCTGGAAACCCTGCGCCCCCTGGCTGCCCTGAGCACCGGTGCCACCCTGGAAACCCTGGCTCCCCTGAGCACCGGTGCCACCCTGGAAACCCTGCGGCCCCTGCACCCCGGTGCTGCCCTGGGCACCGGTGTCACCCTGGAAACCCTGGCTCCCCTGAGCACCGGTGTCACCCTGGAAACCCTGCGCCCCCTGGCTGCCCTGAGCACCGGTGCCACCCTGGGAACCCTGCGACCCGGTGTCGCCCTGGGGTCCTTGTGGGCCGGGTTCTCCTTGGGGTCCTTGCGGGCCCGGGCGTTGATGATGGCCGCCGCCGCCCTTGCCTCCACCGCCTTCACCACCGCCGCCACCCGCCGGCTGCTCCGTACGGTGAGCGGGATTGGGACTCCCAGCGCCACCCGGGCCGTACGTCCGGTGCGCGTGATCGGTGCTGGTCTTCTCGGTCGCGTCGGCCAGAGCCATCGTTGTGGAAGCCAAGTTGACGGTTAGTGAAAGAGCGGCCGCCGCCGAGACCATGGTGACGGCCTTGACGCGCGATCTTCGAAGCGATTTGTGCTCCACTGCTGGAACCTTTCCCATCGTGGTGGTCGGCGTAGTTGTCCGGGACGGCGTCCGGGTGCCGTTCCTCAGGATGCGATCAGTGCGTTCGCGGCGCACGCCCTCGATCTAACGTCCCGTGAGTGCGTTGGCTCTCGGTGGCCTGGCGGCGACGGCAGGACCTGCAGGTCGGGGCCGACCAGGGGCGTAGAGGGTGTCCTGGAGGCTGGTCCTGTGCGCTGGGCTCTTTGGGGGTGCGCGAGTGGGCGTTGGGGGCCGCTGCGTCGTTTGCCCAGGCGGTGCACCTGCTGCTTCGGGCGCGCCGGTCTGCGCCGCCCCGGCGGTCCTGGTGCGCCCGTGGGTTCTCGGCTGACGGTATGAGAGTCACTCACCCTCAGTTTCGGTCATCGGTGGATATGACGGCGCGTTCGGGGTCGGCCGGGGCCCGGCCGTGCTCCTCCGGGGGCGTCAGGGGAGGTCCAGGTGCGGCTCGGTGCTTGTGGTTCGATGCTCTGCGCGTGCAGGGGTATTCGCCATATGTCAATCCCCTGGTTTCGTAGAGGCTTTCTTTATGCGGCCAGGCCCTCCTGGCGGTGACCGGCGCGTGCTTCGCTGATGATCCGTTCGAACTCCACCGGCGGCAGTCCGCCGGCCGCGCTGTGCCTGCGGCGTGTGTTGTAGAAGTCGGCGATCCAGGTGGCGATCTCCAGTCGGGCCTCGGCTCGGGTGGCGAACTTGTGCCGGTGGATGTACTCGACCTTGATGAGCGAGTTGAAGCTCTCCGCGGCGGCGTTGTCCAGGGCCGATCCCATGCGCCCCATGGACTGCACCACGCCCAGCCGGTCACACAGCTCGTTGTAGGCGGCGGACGTGTATTCACTGCCGCGGTCGGAGTGGAAGATCACCCCGTCCACGGCGCCGCCCCGCGTGGCGGCGGCCATCTTCAACGACGCGGCGACCAAGGCCGCGTCATGGTGGGCGCCCATCGCGTAGCCGAGGAGGCGGCGCGAGAACCGGTCGATCACCGTGGCCAGGTACAACTCCCCCTCTCCGGTGTCGACTTCGGTCATATCGCCGACCCACAACACGTTCGGCGAGACGGCGTCGAAGTGCCGGCCGACCAGGTCGCGGGCCGCCCGGCGCTTGCCCTGCCGGGTCAGCGAGCGGCGCCGACACGGCGGCTTGCGGCCCTGGAGCCCGAGGTCCGCCATGATCTCGGCGACCGTGCTCACCGAGACCTTCCAGCCCTCGGCCCACAGCTCGAGCGTGACCCTCGGCGAACCGTACGTCTCGCCCGAGCGACGGAAGAAGTATGTGATCCTCTCCTCCAATCGAGCGCGTCTGACCTCACGGTTCGTCGGCGCGGCCGGACGATTGCACCACTTGTAGTACCACGCCTCGGACACGCCGAGCGCGCGACAGGAGACGGTATGCGGTATGCCGTGCTCGGCCCTCTGGCCGCTGATCACCCCGACGAGCGCCGCCGGGTCCGCCACAGCTACTTCACCCACAGGACCATGCAGCGCTTGAGGACATCACGCTCCATCTCCAGCTCCCGTACCCGCTTGGCCTGTTCGGCGGCCCGCCACCGCAGCCGGGCCAGTTCCTCGTGTTCGGACTCGCCCAGCGTGCCGTCACCGCCGGCCTTCCATGCCCGGCAGACCCAGGTGGCCAGGGTGGTCTCGTTGATCCCCAGCTCCCGCGCCACCTCCGCCACCGCCCTCCCGATCTCGGCGACGATCCGCACAGCCCCCTCACGGAACTCCGCGTCGCCGTCCTACTGACCGCCGGAGCCGGCGCCATGAGCAGCGCCTTGGCCGCGAACAAGCCCACCGGAGACATCGTCAACATACACGCGGCCAAGCCCAACGGGACGATCGGTTCCACCCACTGAGTGGGCCGCTGAACCGCTCAGTCCGCTGCCATGCGGGCTGGGCGGTTCTGGCGCTCCCGCCCTGGCTGAAGGCTGAGGCGTCGACTGGCCATCCAGGCGCTCAAGTCGGGCCAAAGTCACTGGCATTGGGGCTAGTCCCGTCCTTCGCACGTCACTCGGGAGGGTGAAGATCGAATGCCTGAATTGGTAGGGTTCGACGTACAATCGGACTCAGCCCCAGCGTCCGCATCGTGAGATTCCGATGCCGTCGCCAGTTGGCTATCGATCTTCACGCCCATGTGCGAAGTCTCCGGCTAGTGGCCCAGCGCGTGGGCGAGCTGCTCCTTGTTCATCCTCGAGCGGCCGTGGACGTTGCGCTGCTTGGCCTCGTTGTACAGCTGCTCCTTCGTCGGACCCTGGGAGCCGCTGTGGGAGCGCAGGCCGCCGCGCCGGCCGGAGGAGATGTCCTTCACCGAGCTGCGGCTGGCGGTCTTCGACTCGCTGTGGCGGGCGCGTTCCTTGTTGACGGTGCGGGCGGCGATCTCCTTGGCCCGCTTCTCGCTCTCACCGCGCTCCAGCGCGCTGTCCTTGATGTGCTCGTACTGGCGCTCCCGCTTGGGGCTTGAACCGCGTGGCATGTCACATACTCCTCGTCGGCGATTGCGTTCCGGTCGGCGGAAGGCGTTTGCCCCGCCACCCGGATGCGAACCCGCACGGCCCCGGCCGCAAGCCCGCCCTCACTCGCCCGGCCGCCCGCCACACCGCCGCGCCCACGGTTGCGAGACGCTGGGCTGCCTGTTGCTGGACGCTGCGGGTGCGGGCCCGGTCGTCGAAGCGCCCGTGCGCCCCGAAGTCCTGTCCGGT
Source organism: Kitasatospora sp. NPDC024654 (assembly GCF_055559155.1). Taxonomy (NCBI): domain Bacteria; kingdom Bacillati; phylum Actinomycetota; class Actinomycetes; order Kitasatosporales; family Streptomycetaceae; genus Kitasatospora; species Kitasatospora sp. NPDC024654. The sequence goes on along the minus strand of NZ_JBVHLF010000067.1, from coordinate 34,281 downwards.
GTCGACCGGCTGGAAGAGGTTGTCCGGATCACCGGTGCGCCGCCGCTCACCGCTCTGCTGCGAGTCGAAACCGGTGCGCGCCAGGTAGTGGTCCAGCAGGCCGGGCGCGATCGCGTTCGCGACCAGGGTGGCCACCGTGCTGGCGCCGACCCAGTACTCCCGCCGCTCGGGATGGTCGGCCGCGTACACGATGGCGCGGGCGGCGACCTCGGGCTGGTAGATCGGCGGTACAGGCTGTGCCCGCTCGGGCAGGCGGGAGCGGACCCAGTCGAACTGCGGGGTGTTGACGGCCGGCATCTGCACCATCGTGGTGCGCACCTGGGTGCCGGAGGCGAGCAGTTCGCAGCGCAGGGCTTCGTGCCAGCCCTGGATGGCGTGCTTGGCGCCGCTGTAGGCGCTTTGCAGCGGGATGCCCCGGTAGGCGATGGCCGAGCCCACGTGCACGAGGACACCGCGATCCCGCGGGAGCATCCGGCGCAGCGCGGTCCGGGTGGCGTACACGTAGCCCAGGTAGGAGACCTCGGTGACGCGACGGAACTCCTCGGGTTCGATGTCGGTGAAGGGGGCGAAGACGGAGGTGAACGCGTCGTTGACCCATACGTCGATCGGGCCGAGCTCGTCCTCGGCCCGCTGGGCGGCGGCCTCCACCGCGTCCGGGTCGGCCATGTCCGCCTCGATGGCGATCACCTTTGTGGCGCCGGCCTGCTCGGCCTCCCGTACCGCGCCGTCCAGACCGGCACGGCCGCGGGCGACCAGTGCGAGCCGGTCACCTCGGCCGGCGAACGCCACGGCCGCGGCCCGGCCGATGCCGCCGCTCGCCCCGGTGACCACCACTGTGCGCGGGTCCTGCAAGTGATGTGTCATGCTCTGCGGCTAACCCCGCGGCGCGAGGACAAACCCCGGCAACTGGTTAGCGCGCCTGTTTGGCCCGATATGGTGGTTGGCCCATCCTGACGAGGCCGCCTGCGGCCGACGGATGCATGCCAGCTACCTGGGCCCGGGGGAAGTCCTGCTGCGGACTGTGGGGTCCCAGGGCAGGCATTGTGGTGTATGCCTTGGGAAGCAGAATCACAGGGCAGTAAACCTGTGAGGGGGGCGTGATGCGACACGACTACCGGCTGGAAATCGCCGCGATCGACGACGGCATGCTGGGTGGGCGGAAGCCCTGGCGCAGTTCGGGCACACGCCGGCGGTGGCGCGCATCCACGGCGCGGTCGGCATGGGCGGCGACCAGCTACTGGACCATCTCCTGGACAAGGACCGCGACCACGGCCAGGACGCGGCGATCGACCAGGCGCACCAGGCGCTGTTCGCCCGCTACTGGCCCACCCTGCGGGCCTTCGACGGGGCGGCCGATCTGCTGCGCGACCTCGCCGGGCGCGGCTGGACGATCGTGCTCGCCTCCTCCGCCTCCGCGAGGGACCTTGCGGTCATGCGCCGCGTCCTGGACGCCGACGACGCCATCACCGCCGCGACCTGCGCCGACAACGTCGATGCCAGCAAAACCGCCCCGGACCTCGTGCACGCCGCGCTGGCGAAGGCCGGTGTCGAAAGCTTGTGGAGGAGATGCCGTGCGGGCCGACTGCGGGATAGCCGACTGACCGATGACAGACTAGCCGGAGACTTCGCACATGGGCGTGAAGATCGATAGCCAACTGGCGACGGCATCGGAATCTCACGATGCGGACGCTGGGGCTGAGTCCGATTGTACGTCGAACCCTACCAATTCAGGCATTCGATCTTCACCCTCCCGAGTGACGTGCGAAGGACGGGACTAGCGGATCAGGTCGGCCTGGAGGTCCCGTGGCCGGGACGCGGGGTGGGCCTGCACACTGCCATGGCGTTGACCTGGAGGTTCGCGCCGCCCTCGGCAGAGGGAGCGCACCGGGTACCAGCCATGCGTCAGGGAGTGGTGTTCCCGAATGTCCGTTTCGGGTGCGGGCTCCGGCCCGAAGACGGCCTGGGGTCGCGACAGGCCGTGCGGAGCTGTCTCGCTGCCGGTCAGGGAAGGCCGGTCGAGTCGCGCGGGCTGGCGACGGGCACTGCCCTGGTCCACAGCCCGCCGGTCCACCGGAGCCGTGGACACTCGACTCCGACGGGCAGTCACGGCCGAACCCGCGGGTCGCCCCGACCTCCGCCTCAGTGATGTACCCACGCACTGTCGAACTCGGGCGTCGCTAGAGCCTGGTCGTGCGCCGCTGTGCGCATCTTCCTCACCTATTCGAGCCGTATCAGCGCTCTTTCGTCGTGGAAGGCTCCGAGCAGAAGCTCACGCGAGGGGGAGACCTTGGTGACGGCCTGTGCTCCGTTCCGTGGCCACGACCACGACGACCTCGACCAGAAGCATCGCCGATCGGGCGGCCGGTCAGCTCATCCGATGACCGATCAGGAACGCGGCAGTCGGCCGGATGCGGGTGGCAGGTCGGCCGATGCCGGTACTCGCGGGGCTCACCCGGTTCGCTTCCGTGGTGACACCGCCAGGCCGTTACCGCCGACCGGGGTTTACTCGGGAGCTGCGGCCGGTGGTTGTCCGATGCTCGCCGTCGCTCGGCCGAACCGGCGGCGGGCCCTGGTGGGGCTCCCGCCTCGGGCGGCTCAGCCGGCTCTGGTGGTCCGGCCGCGGAGGAACGTTCCGGCCGTGTGCCGGCACGTCGGGGCGGGTATGGGCGGCGGACCTTGTTCGGCTGGTGGTGACTGATGGCCGGTCTGGAAGCGGATGCCCAGCCGTTGGTCCTGATCCCCGTCTGCGCGTTGGCCGCGCCGATCCTGGCGGACCGGTTGCAGCGGTGGTTGCCGATGCCGACGGTGGTGTTCGAGATCGTGCTGGGTGTGGTGGTGGGCCCTCATATGCTGGGCTGGGCCCGGGTCGGTGACCTGGTGGAGATTCTCTCGCAGTTCGGCCTGGCGATGCTGATGTTCCTGGCCGGATACGAGATCGACTTCGTGCGGCTGCGTGGCGAGCCGCTCCGACGGGCGGGGCTGGCCTGGGTGGCCTCGCTGCTGGCCGCCTTCGGCGTCGGTGTCCTGCTCCATCACGTCTCCTCCGACGACGTCTTCGCCGGACTCGCGCTCACCACGACGACGCTGGGCACCATCCTGCCCATCCTGCGCGACTGCGGCGATCTGCCCACCCCGTTCGGCTCCATGGCCCTGGCCACCGGGGCGATCGGCGAGTTCGGGCCGGTGATCGCCATCGCCGTCCTGCTGAGCGGCAACACGCCCGCGAAGACCGCAGCCGTGCTCGGAGCGTTCACCGCTCTCGCCGGCATCGCCGTCCTCATCGCGCGCCGCCCCCACCCGCTGTGGGTGACCAGACTGATCGGACGCACACTGCGTTCCTCGGGCCAGTTCGCGGTACGCGCGGTGGTGCTGGTTCTCACCGGGATGGTGGCCGCCGCCATCTGGCTCGGCGCGGACATGCTGATCGGCGCGTTCACCGCCGGGGCCGTCTCCAAGCTGCTGCTCGACCGAGCTCCCGAGGCCGCGGTGGAAGTGGTCGACGCCAAACTGGAAGGCATCGGATTCGGTTTCCTCATCCCGGCCTTCTTCGTGGTCAGCGGGATGGACTTCGACCTGCACGCCCTGCTGTCCGCACCCGGGGCCCTCCTGCTGCTCCCCTTCTTCCTCCTCCTGCTCGCGGTCACCCGGGGATTTCCCGCCGCTCTGCTCGCACCACCCGGGCTCACCCGCCGTGACCGCGTCGCCCTCGGCCTCTACGGCGCCACCGCACTGCCCCTGGTGGTCGTCATCACCACCAGCGAGGAGGACGCCGGCCGGCTCCGCTCCTCCACCGCCGCCGCGCTGGTCGGCGCCGCGATGCTGTCCGTCCTGCTGTTCCCCTTCCTCGCCGGGCACCTGCGCAGCAAGTCCCCGCGGCAGCACCGCCGAGCGCACCGCAAGCCGCCGCGCAGATGGGGGCACCGGCTGTCGGCCGTCCCGGCCACTCGCCCGGCCACTCGCGCAGCCGTGACTTCGACACCCTCGTCCCGGCACGGTGAGGTGGGTTGAGCCAACCGTCCCACGACGCTCCTGTTCACGGGAGACCGAAGGGCCGCTGTGCGCTGGAACCCGGTGTACAGGTCCGCGTCTGTTCGCGCCGTTAACGTGCCGATAAAATGATTCGCGGTGTGCCGGGAAGCCTGGTCGGCGTCGCGGGGGTAAGGACTGCAGCAGTCGGCGGCAGCGCCCCCGCCTTCGTGATGCAGGGGCTTCGTCGATGCGTGCTGTGGGAACCGTCCTCTTCCTGGTGGTGCTGGCCACGGCCGTGGCCACGTTCGCCCGGCGATGGCGCATCCCCGCTCCCTCCCTGCTGGTGCTCGCCGGTCTCGCGGTGGCGCTGATACCGGGCGCTCCCGCGCTCCACCTCCGGCCGGAGACGATCGGGCTGGTCGTGCTGCCGCCGCTGCTGTACGCCTCGGCGGAGGAACTGTCACTGCGCGACCTTCGGACGGTCTGGCGGCCGGTGACCGTCCTCGCCTTCGGCCTGGTGCTGGCCTCGGCGGCGGCGGTGGGCTTCGTCGCGGCCGCGGTGACGAAGCTCCCGCCGGTGATGGCGTTCGTGCTGGGCGCGGTACTGGCCAGCACCGACCCGGTCGCGGTCACCGCGCTCGGGCGGCGCCTCGCGCTGCCCGGCCGGGTTCAGGTGCTGGTGCAGGCGGAGAGCCTGTTCAACGACGCCACCTCGCTGGTGCTGTTCAAGGTCGCCGTCGGCGTCGCGGTCGCGGCCGGGGCGGTGAGCTGGCCCGCGGCCGGCGGGGAGTTCGTGGTCCTGGCGGGTGGCGGCAGCGTGATCGGCGCGGCGGTGGCCGGGGTGGTGGCGCTGATCCGCCGGCGCACCACGGATCCGGTGCTGGAGACGGTGATCGCGTTGGTCACCCCGTACGCCGCCTACGTGCTCGCGGAGTCGGCGCACACGTCCGGGATCACCGGGGTGGTCGTCGCCGGCGTGCTGCTCGGCCGCTCCGGCCACCGTCTGAGCGACGCCCGGATCCGCCTGCAGCTGCACGCCGTCTACGCGGTGGTGGTGTTCCTGCTGGAGAGCGTGGTCTTCAGCATCGTCGGGCTGGAACTGCCCACCCTGGTGCGCGCCCTGCCGGCCGGGCGCGGCTGGTGGCCGCTGCAGGGGCTCGCCATCGCCGCGGTGCTGATCGGCGTCCGGGTGCTGTGGATGCTCCCGCTGTCCACCGCCGTCCGCCCGACCCGGGGCCGGCCCTCCTGGCGGGTGGCGACCGTGGTGACCTGGGCCGGGACCCGGGGTGTGATGCCGCTGGCCGCAGCGCTGTCCATCCCGCTCACCACCGGCGCGGGCAGCCCGCTGCCCGGGCGGCCCCTGGTTCTCGTGCTGACCACCGCGGTGGTGATCTTCACCCTGGTCGTCCAGGGCCTGAGCCTGGCCCCCGTGGTCAACCGCTCCGGACTCGCCCTGGAGCCCGAGCACACCGCCCGCGAGGAGGACGACGCCCGCGGCACCCTCAACCGCGCCGCCCTCGCCCACGTCGAGCACCTCGCGGAACTCGAGAGCGCACCCGAAGCCGCCGTCGACCGCATCCGCCGAGGTCTGCACGCCCGCCTCGACCACACCGCCGACAACCCCGAAGGCGGCACCGTCGACGCCGCCTACCGCGAACTGCGCCACGAGGTGATCGCCGTCCAGAACGCCGAACTGCGCCGCCTCTACGACGACCACCGGATCAGCGACACCACCCGCCGCCGCCTCCAGCTCGACCTCGACCGCGAGGAGAGCGCGCTCGGCAGCCGGTGAAGCGGCCGGCGCCGTACACGATCCATGAGGTCTCATGGATCGAAGCGGTAGCCCAGTCCCGGCTCGGTGATCAGGTGCCGCGGACGGGCGGGGTCGGCCTCCAACTTGGCCCGCATGGCGCGGAGGTAGACGCGCAGGTAGTTGGTGCGCTCCTCCTGGCCGGGGCCCCACACCTCGTGCAGGATCCGCCGGCGTGGCACGAGCCGGCCGGGCGCGGCGAGGAGCACGGCGAGGATCCGCCACTCGGTGGGCGTCAACCGGACCGGACCGCCGGGTCCGGTCACGGTCATCGCGTGCAGGTCGATCACGTGCTCGCCCAGGGCCACCGCGCGCGGCGGGCCGGCCGGCCTGCGCAGGACGGCGCGCAGCCGGGCGAGCAGCTCGTCCATCAGGAAGGGCTTGGTGAGGTAGTCGTCCGCACCCGCGTCGAGGGTGCGGACCTTCTCGTCGAGACTCTCGCGTGCGGAGAGGACGATGATCGGCGCGGCCAGTTTCGCGCGCAGACCGCGGATGGCGTCGAACCCGTCCGCGTCGGGCAGGCCGGGGTCGAGCAGGACCGCATCTGGCGCGAACCGGCCCGCCGCCTCGATCGCCTCCCTGCCGGAGCCGGCGGTGCGGACCGTGAAGCGGCGGGCGCGCAGGTTGAGATCGAGCACCCGCACGAGGTGCGGATCACCGTCGACCACCAGGATCACGCTCACTGTGCTCCCTTCGTGGACACTCGATCCCGGGCGGGCCTCGGCCGGCTGCCGTTCGCGTCGGCTCCTCACCCGGTGCGCCTCTTTGCCTTGTGCAATCTTTGCTCAGTGCAATAATAGGACCAGGGTGCGCCGTCGCGCTGCCCCTCGCCGCACCGATGTCCTGAAAGGGGTCTCGGATGCTCATCGAGACGGGTGTCGATCTGGTCCGCTTCCTCTGCCCATGCGGCCAACAGTGGAACCGCCGGTACGAGCTGCGCCGCTGCGAGGCGCCCAGCGGTGAGATACGCGAGTACTTCCGGCTCGACGGGGGCTGGGTGCTGCCGCCCTACGGCCCGGACGGTGCCGAGCCGTGTGGAGGCTGCGCGAAGCCCGTCATCGGGCACCTGGAGAGCCGCCGCCTCGCCGACCCGCCCTCCCCGCCGACGCAGTCGGCGGACCTCCCGCCGTGCAGTTCCTGAGGCGGACGGCCGCATACGGACGTCGGCCCCCTTGCACGGTCCGGGGGTTGCTGCGGTTCCGCGGCCTGGAGACGGACGGAAGCGCGGAGGACTTCGCGCGGATCGGGCGCGAGCACATCCCTTGCATGGAACTGATTCCCTTTCAGGAGGAACCCACATGCCCCTGCCCGTCGGCAGACACGAGAGCGCCCCCGCCTCCCAACTCCCCGGCAGCCCTTTGACCGTGCTCCTGCTCTGCGCCGGTACCGTCCGGGTACTCCCCCGCGCCCTGCACTGCACCGCAGCCCCGGTCACCGTGTGCGCCGTGATCGGAGCCGCACTCGTGGGTGGCGCCACCGTACTCGCCCTGGTCCGGCCTCTCAGCCTTCGTCGGACACCGGGGGCCGCCCGGTTCCGGCCGGAGAGCCTGCGGTGACCGCGGCCCGTCCATGGCCGCACGGTTGGCCCGGATCCGCGCACAGGCCCGGTGGTTCCCTCACAGCGTGAAGGCTTCCGGGCGCCTTCGGCCCCTCTGCGCCCGGGTCTCGCTCTCCGGGGAGCTCGACGAACGCCATTGCCGCAGCGCCGCCCGGCGGCTACGGACCGCGCTGCGCTCGGCTCCAGCCGTGCTGGAGATCGCCCTGGCCGGCGTGCGGCTGCTCACCACGGCCGGCAGCTCGCTCCTCTTCGGGACCGTCGACGCGGCCCGGACCGCCGGCATCGCGGTCGTGATCATGAACGCGCCGCCGCCGGTGCGTTCCGCCATGCGCACCGCAGGACTGGACCGGGTCCTGCGCCACGGCGACGAGCGCGACAGCTGAGGAGCGCCGTTCATTTTGCCAGCGCGTCCCCTGGGCTCGGGCTCACGACGGACGGCCCGGCCGGGTCACCAGCCGAGCAGGTCCAGCTGTTTGACCGGTGCGGCCGGCTCGCCGCCCGCCTCGGCGAACGCGTACAGCGCGGCGACCAGCCCGCTGCGCTGCTCCTCTGGCATCGCGCCCACCACCCGGGCGATCTCCGCCCGTCGCCGCTCGGTCGCCTCCACCACCGTGCGGGCCCCCTCCTCGGTGAGCTCGATCCGCACCTCGCGCCGGTCCTGCTCGCTGCTCTCGCGCACCACCATGCCGGCCGCCACCAGCCGCTCGATCATCCGCAGCGCGGTCGAGGGGTTGACGGCCAACTGTTCCGCGAGCCGGGACATGCTCATCGCTCCCCGGCTCTGCAGTACGACCAACATCCGGAACTGCGGCAACGTCAGTGCCTCCGCCACCTCACCGAGCGAGCGCGCCGAGATCGCCACCAGCACGCGCGAGGCGGTCAGCACCGCCGTGACCAGGTCCTCCTCCACCCCCGACGGGGACGAATCGGCGGTGGCGGCAGGCAGGGCACGGTCGTGAGGCATAGGTCATTTCTACCTCCCGCGCGCCCCGGCCTGCACCCCCGGGCACGGACCCTGCCGGAGCCACAGGTGCGTGGGCTCCGGCCTGCCGCCACCGGTCACCAGCCACCGATCAGAGCAGGGTCCGCCAGGAGTACCGGAAGCGGTTGAGCACCAGCAGCGCGATCACCAGGTCCATGGGCTGCTGATGCGGCTGCGAGTGGCCCACACCTCGACGAATAGTCCCTGGTCGACGTGGTCGACTTCGAACCCGGCACCGGCGACGGCGTCAGCGAACGTCTCAGCGTCCCAGACCGTGTACCAACGGCGCCCGTCGGGCTCATCGAGCCAGCCAGTGCGGCCTACGGCTTTAAGGCACACATACAGCTTGCCGCCGGGGCGCAGCAGCCGGGCGAACTGGCCGAGCACGTCCACGGTCTCCGACTCGCGGAGGTGCACCAGCGATGCACAGGCCCAGATCCCGTCGAACGTGCCGGCCGGGAAATGGGATCCGACCTCGCGCAGGTCGCAGTGTGAGGTGGGCGCATGGGCGTTGGCCATGGCGACGAACACCGGGTTGAGCTCGACGCCCTGGGCGTTGTGACCGTGGGCGGTGAATCGGGCAAGGTCCCGGCCGGGGCCGCATCCGGCGTCCAGGATCAGCGAGGGCGCCGGCAGCGAGCTGGCGAACCGCTCGACCTGGTCGGCCATCTTGGGGGCGTGGGTGGCCGCGTAGTCGTCGGCGTGGTCGCTGTAGACCGCGACAGACTCGGCGGCCGAGTCGAACAGCAGGTCCCTGCCACTGGTCGTGTGGGGTGAAGTCACTGGCAAGGGGCGGCTCCGGTTCCGTTGTCGATCATGGACCTTCCTAGGTTTCCATCGCCTCCACAGACGGAGCAACGTGGCTCTCATTCACGTTGCCCAAGCGGCTCCCATTCGCCCGCTGGCAGACGGGGCAGCGAAAGTCCTCGTAGACGTCCAGGGCGTGCGGCACGCCGGGCCTTCCGTAGACGACGACCGTTCCGTCGGATCCTGAGCATTCACGGGGACGACCAGCGGCTTCGCTGTGGCACTCGACCCGCTGCCGGCAAGGGCGATGCTCAGCCAGGTGCCGCCGGCCAGCGCCACGAGGACGGCCAGGGCCATCAGCCCGACCCGGCGGCGGGCGGCCGCCTGTTCCTGGCGCCGGAGCCGAGGATGAAGACGGTGTTCAGGGCGAATTCGAGCGGGACGAGCACGGCGGCGATCGCGGCGAAGCCCTGCTCCGCCCCGGAGAGCCGGAGCGCCAGCAGCAGCACACCGACACCGGCGGCCGTCACGGTGGCGACCGAGAGCGGCACCCCTGCGACCAGGATGTGGCCGCCCGTGGACAGCTGCAGTGACACCACGGCGAACACCGCCGCGCGCACCGCTGACGACCGCTCCGTTCCCCACGGCGGAGGAGTATGCCAGCCGCCACCGCGCGGCACAGCGCCCACCGGGGGCGCCCCCTGGGCCCCTGCCCCGAGTGCGCTGAAGGGCGGGTGGCAGGATGGCTGGCGCGATGACCGTCCCCGTGCGAGCTGCCGCCGACGTGAGACTGCTGAGAGCCGCGGTGTTCTCCGCCGTCTGCGTCACGCTGTCCGCCGCCGGGCACGGCATGGCGTCCGGTACCGCCGTCGCGCCCGGCGTTCTGGTGTTCGGCTGGGCCGCGACGATGCTCTTGGCCGCGCCGCTGGCCGGCCGGGAGCGCTCGCTGCCCGGTATCGCGGGCACCCTGCTGGTCGGCCAGCTGGGCCTGCACCTGGTGTTCGCCCTCGGGCAGACCTGGACCGGCCAAGCGACGGCGTCCCGCGCCGGGATCGTCGGCGGCGCCCTGCCCCAACTGCTCTGCAACGGCGACCGGTTGCACCTGAGCCCGGAGCAGGCGGCCGAGCTCGTCCGGCAGGCCGGCCTCGACCCGGCCGCCCTGGCGAGCGGCATGCCCGGGATGAGCACCGGCACGCACGGCATGCCGCTCGCGATGCTGCTGACCCCGTCGATGCTCACCGCGCACTTGGTGGCCGCCGTCGTGCTGGGCTGGGTGCTGCGCCGGGGCGAGGCCGCGCTGTGGAGCGTGTGCCGGCTCTCCGCCTACGGCGCCGGCCGAGTCGCCTCACTGGCGTCGCTGACCGCCGTGCTGGCCGCCGTCCGCGCGCTCGCTCTGCTCACGGCGCTTCTCGGCCGGCAGGACGGCGGCCCGGTGCGGAGGCACCGCGAGGACGGCGTCCCGCGGCGACCGGAGTCCCTGGCCCTGCTGCACTCGGTGATCCGGCGGGGACCGCCCGGAGCCGTGTTCGCGGCCTGACCGGCCGCACTGACGACACGGCGGTCTCGGCACGCCGCGCACCACTCCGCGTGCCTGACCGACCGGCCCGCACCCCGCGCGACGTCCTGGGGCATGCCCGAACCCGACATGCCCGCCTGCGACATGTCCTTCGCGACGGGACGCCGCGGGCCGCCCTCACCGATCCGCGCCGTCATCCGGCCGTGCCCGCCGCGTGTGCCGGGCTGGCCGGACGACGCCCCATACCCCGGAGTTCCTCCATGAAGTCCCTTGCCCCTCGATCGCGCCGTCTGGCCGCGGCCGCGGTCCTGGCCGCCGCGGCCCTCGCCCTCACCGCCTGCGGCGGACCGGCCGCCACGAGCGCCGCGGCCGTGGTCTCGGCACCGCCCTCCGACCCCGACGGCGGCGTCCACCTCGACCGTCCGTTCGCCAAGCCCGCCCTGGTCCTGACCGACAACCACGGCCAGCCCTACGACCTGGTCAAGGAGACCACCGGCAAGCCCACCCTGCTCTACTTCGGCTACACCCACTGCCCGGACGTCTGCCCCACCACGATGGCCGACCTCGCGCTGGCCAAGCGCGCCCTGCCCCAGGCCGAACAGCAACAGCTGCGCGTGGTCTTCATCACCACCGACCCCGACCGCGACACCCCACAGCGCCTCGACCAGTGGCTCGCCTCCTTCGACCCGAGCTTCGTCGGCCTCACCGGCGACTTCACCGCCATCCAGGCGGCCGCGCGCGGCCTCGGCGTGGCCGTCGACAAGCCGGTCGAGGAGCCCGACGGCGACTACACGGTGACCCACGGCGCCGAGGTCCTCGCCTTCTCCCCCACCGACGACAAGGCCCACACCCTCTACACCTCCGACGTGTCGGCGCAGCAGTTCACCGCCGCGCTCCCGAAGCTCATCAAGGGGCAGGACCAGTGAACTCCCTGACCACCGCCGCCGGTTGCACCCTGCTCGCCGCCCTGCTGGCCGGCTGCGCGGCCGCCCCGGCCGCCCAGCCGGCCCCCGCCCGACCGGAGTTGAAGGTGACCGGTGCCTACGTCCCGCAACCCCCGCTGGCCGACATGGCCGCCGGCTACTTCACCATCACCAACACCGGCCGCGCCGCCGATCAACTGACCGGCGTCACCAGCGACTTCGCCACGGACGTGTCCATGCACCGGACCACCGCGGCCGACCAGATGCAGAGCGTCACCTCCTTCACCATCCCCGCCGGCGGAACGCTGGTGCTCAGCACCGGCGGAAACCACCTGATGCTCATGGGCCTCAAGAAGAAGCCCGCGGTCGGCGACACGATCCCGCTCGACCTGCACTTCGCCACGACGGCACCGATCGCCGTGCAGGCCCCGGTCGAACCCATGGGCTACCAGCCCCCGCACTGACCGCACCGCCCGCCCACCCCGCGGGGCCGTCCCCCACGAGCCGGCCCCGCGGGGCCATCGCCGGCCCACGAACGATCTGGCACAGACATGACGCAACCTCACCAACCCTCCCGCCGAGCCATGTTGACCATCACCGGCGCGGCCGCAGCCCTCAGTCTGGGCACCGGCGGCGCGCTCGGCCGCGCGACGGCGGCCACCCCGCAGCCGCTGACCGCCCTCGGCACCACCGCCGCCCCCTTCCGCGGCACCCACCAGGCCGGCATCACCACCCCGCTCCAGGCCCACGGCCACCTGGTCGCCTTCGACCTCGCCCCAAGCACCGGACACGCCGGGGCGGCCGCCCTGCTGCGCCGCTGGTCGGCGGCGGCCGAGGCGATGACCGCCGGCCGCCCGCCCGCCGGCGACAACCAGATCGCCCTCGACGCCGGGCCGTGCTCGCTCACCGTCACCTTCGGCTTCGGCCGGAGCTTCTTCATCCGGACCGAACTCGAAGCCCGCCTGCCCGCCGCGCTCGTGCCGATCCCGCCGTTCCCCGCCGACGCGCTGGACCCGCGGCGCAGCGACGGCGACCTGTGGCTGCAGATCGGCGCCGACGACCCGCTCGTCGCCGTCCACGCCCTGCGCGTCCTGCAGAAGGAGGCCTCCGGCACGGCGGCGCCCCGCTGGCAGATGACGGGCTTCAACCGCAGCCCCGGCGCCACCGCGCGTCCGCGCACGGTGCGCAACCTGATGGGCCAGCTCGACGGCACCGGCAACCCCCACCCGAGCGACCCCGGCTTCACCGCGAAGATCTTCGTACCCGACAACACCGGCCCGCAGTCCTGGATGAACGGCGGCAGCTACGCGGTCGTGCGCCGCATCCGGATGCTCCTCGAGCCCTGGGAAGCACTGCCCCTCGACCAGCAGGAACAGGCGATCGGCCGCCGCAAGGCCGACGGCGCGCCGCTCACCGGCGGCACCGAGACCACCCCGATGAACCTGGACGAACTCGCCCCCGACGGCACCCCGGTGATCCCCGCCGACGCCCACGCCCGCGTCGCCGCCCCCGCCGCCAACGGCGGCGCGACGATGCTTCGCCGCGGCTTCTCCTACCACGACGGCTACCTGCCCGACGGCAGCCCCGACGCCGGACTGCTCTTCGTCGCCTGGCAGGCCGACCCGTCCCTCGGGTTCGTCCAGGTACAGCGCAAGCTCGACAGCGCCGACCGCCTGAGCCGGTTCATCCGCCACGAATCCAGCGCCGTCTTCGCCGTGCCCGGCGCCGCCGCGCCGGGCGAGTACATCGGCCAGCGCCTCCTGGAGGCCTGACACCGCCTCCGGGGCCGCCTCGTCGGCGAGCCGGCCGACAGCCTGCGATCCACGATCCGAGATCCGACAACGAAAGACACCCTGATGAACATCGCGGCCACCCCCGCCCCGACCGTGCCAGCCATGCCGCGCATGGACGGGAGGGACATCCGACATCGTCGAAACTTCTTGCATAATGCAAAAATGATGTCCTCGCTGCCCCGCCTCGCCCGCCCGATAGCCGTCTCGGCCGCGCTGCTGGCCCTGACCACCGCCTGCGCCGGGACCCCGGCCGCCCCTCCCGCGCCGACCGCGGAGGCCACGAATGCCCCCGGGGCGCCGGCCCCCGCCACACCCGGCTCACTGAGCGTCCTGGCCTCCGGAGTCGACCTGGCGATCACCGCCGCGGCCGTGCACGTGGCGGCCGACGGGACGGACGAGCTGACCATGACCGTCCGCAACAGCGGCAGCGTCCCCGAACACCTCGCCATGGTCACCACCCCCGGCGGGAGCCAGGCCACTCTCCAGAACGCCGCCGGCGACACCGACGGCTCGCTCTCGGACGCCGGGATCCTGCTGTCCCCCGGCAGCATCACCGCCTTCGGCGGCCAGGGCCCGCACGTCCTCCTCCACGGCGGGCATCCGACACCCGGCCAACTCGTGTCGCTGACCATGGAGTTCGGTGTCGTCGGCCTGGTCCACCTGCAAGCCCCGGCCATCGCGGGCTGAGCCGGGTCGCCGCGCGGGCAGCCCCTGTACGCCCGCGCGGCGACCCGGCTCCGGCGATGCCCCCGAGCCCGCCCGACCCGGGCCACGGAACCGCGCCGGATGCCCGGGGCCTCCCGGGGCGTCCGGTGCTGCGGGCGGGCGGCCGGCATCGGCCGCCCACCCCGCCGTCACGGTTCGGGGGACTCCTCCGTCGTGCGGGGGCTATGCAGGGCGGTGAGGACGGACTGGTGGGTGATCCAACCGGCCAGACGGGTGTGGGAGGGATCCAGGACCGGCAGACCGGCACCCTCCCCGCTGACGAGGGCGTCGAGCGCGTCGGACAGGTCGCTGTCGGCGGTGACCAGGCCGGGTCGGTGGGTGATGGCGGCCACCGTGGTGGCGTCGTGCGTGCCGTCGGCGAGCATCTCGGCCGCCGCGCGGGCGGTGGCGGTGCCGAGGTAGTCACCGTGAGCGGTGAGGATCGGCAGCACGCCGTGCGGGGAGGAGGCCAGCACGTCCGCGGCCTCCGCGAGCGGCATCGTCTCCTCCAGGGCCGCCGGCAGCGCCTCCATCACGGCGCCGACGGTGATCCCGGCGAAGCGGGCGCCCGGGGGCTTCTCGTCGAGGTCGATGCCGCGCCGGCGCAGCTTAAGGCTGTAGATGGTGTCGTGCGACAGGGCGCGGCTGACGCCGGTGGCGAGCACGATGGCGGTCATCATCGGCAGGATGATGCTGTACTCGCCGGTGAGTTCGAACAGGATGATCACGGCGGTGATGGGGGCGCGGGCGGCGCCGGCGAAGACCGCGCCCATGCCGATCAGGCCGTAGGCGCCGACCGGACCGGTGATCCCCGGGGCCAGGTGCTGGGCGGTGGCGCCGAACGCGGCACCGAGCATGGCGCCCATGAAGAGCGAGGGCGCGAAGACGCCACCCGATCCCCCGATGCCGATGGTGAGGCTGGTCGCGGCGATCTTGCCGATGAGCAGGAGCAGCAGGAATCCGATCACGTACTTGCCGTTGACGGCGTTCTCCAGCACCGGGTAGCCGACGCCGTACATCTGCGGCAGCAGGAGCAGCAGGCCGCCCAGCAGCAGCCCACCGGCCGCCGGGCGGGCCCACTCGGGGCCGTGCCAGGCCCAGTCGCAGGCGTCCTCGATCCAGTACAGGATGCGGGTGAAGCCGACCCCGACGACGCCGGCCAGCACGCCGAGCAGCGCGAAGAGCAGGTACTGGGAGAGGTGGTGGACGCCGAAGGCGGGCAGCTGGAGGAAGGGTGTGTTGCCGAAGGCGGCCCGGCCGATGACGGAGGCGACCACGGAGGCGAGGACCACCATGCCGAAGGACTCGGCGGTGAAGTCGCGCAGGATCAGCTCCATGGCGAAGAACACCCCGGCCAGCGGGGCGTTGAAGGTGGCGGCGATCCCGCCGGCCGCGCCACAGGCGACCAGGACCTTCATCCGGTCCTCGGCGACCTTGATCAGCCGGCCCAGGGTGGAGCCGAGCGCCGAGCCGATCTGCACGATCGGCCCCTCCCGGCCCACCGACCCGCCGCCGCCGATGCACAGGGCGGAGGCCAGCGACTTGACGACCGCGACCTGCGGCGCGATCCGCCCGCCCCGGCGCGCGACGGCGTACATCACCTCCGGCACCCCGTGCCCACGCGCCTCCCGGGCGAAGCGCTGCACCAGCGGCCCGTACAGCAGCCCCGCCACCACCGGGGCCAGCAGCACGAACCAGTGCCCGAGGAACGGGACATGGGGGTTCGCGGCATGCCCGGCCGCCGAGTAGTCGGCATGCCCGGACAGCAGCAGCGTGAAGGTCCTGATCAACCAGCGGAAGGCGATCGCCCCGACGCCGGCACCCGCACCCACCAGCAGGGCCAGTGCCAGGAGGCCGCCCTTGGTCTCACGCAACGCCGACAGGGCTCCGGGCAGGCCGCGCTGCACACGCGGCGCGGCACGGGATGGGAGGGAAGGGGAAGGCTCTGCTGTGCTCATCATATTTGCATTATGCAATAAAAATCTTTGCTCTGTGCAAGATCCTCTCGACTGCTGAGACGCGCAACACCGGATCACCGCGCCGACGGCAGCCCGGGCCGGCACTGGTAGCCCCGTTCTGGAACCCCACACGGTGCCGGGCCCAGCGAGCGTGTCAGGGGCTCGGGTGCAGGCGTTCTTTCAAGTGGCGAAGGAAGCGTTGGTGGTGCTGGAGCTGGTGGTCGAGGTGGCGGTACACGGCGAGTTTGGCCCGGTCCTCGATGAAGACCCAGGCGATGGCGTAGGCCCACACGAAGCCGATCAGAGCCCAGCTGATGGGGGTGACCAGGCCCAGGCCCAGGCCGACCAGGAGGGTGGCGAGCACTTTGGTGCCGAGGGCGGACCAGAGCATGGCCGGCGCGGGCCAGGGCCGGGCGAGGAACGGGCCGCGGCTACGGGCGACGAACAGAGTGCGGGGGCGTCGTTGACGTCGTCGCCGGTCATGCCGACGATGTGACCCTTGCTCTGGAGGGCTTTGACGATGGCGTACTTGTGCTCCGGGAAGACCTCGGCGAAGCCGTCCAGCGTCTCGATGCGCGTCACGTCGGCTTCACCGAGCTGCCGTTGCGGGTCGCGGCCCAGGAGGTCGCCGGCGGGCACGATGGCGCGGCCGAGTCCGACCCGGCCGGCGATTTCCCTGGCGATGGCCGTGTTGTCACCGGTCAGCATTTTGACCGCGGTGCCGTGCTCGGTGGCGCGGCGGATGGTCTCGGCCGAGTCCGCGCGTGGTGGATCGGACAACGGCAGCAGCCCGAGGAAGCTCCACGGGCCGTCGCCGTCGCGGCGGGCGACCCGAGGGCCCGGTAGCCCGCGGTGACGAGGCGCTGGACCGCGTCGCGGGCGCGGGCGGCCGCGACGTCGTCGAGGTCGCACAGCCCGAGGGTCGTGGCTGACGATCTCCTCCAAGACCTGTGGCTCCGCCAGGCTGCCGGCGTCGCGGTCAACACCCTGACCATCCACGCCGACCGCGTAACCGTCCACGCCGCCACGACCGGCGAGGAGGCGGGCTGTCCGTCGTGCGGAACCGTCTCGACCCGGGTGCACAGCAGCTACGTGCGGCGGTGGACGACAGCGCGGCGGGCGGGCGTCGGGTGGTGGTCGAGTTACGGGTCCGCCGGTTCCGCTGCCGTGAACGAGCTTGCCCTCGAGCCACGTTCGTCGAGCAGGCGGCGGGGCTGACCTTCCGTCACGGGCGGCGGAGCCAGGGCCTGCAGGCCGCGCTGCAGCAGCTCGCCCTGGCCCTGGCCGGCCAGGCCGGCTCTCGCCTGGCCGAGACCTTCGCGGTCCCGGTGAGTCGTTCCACGCTCCTGCGGCTGATACGCGCCCTGCCGGATCCGGCGCACGCGGTGCCGCGCGTTCTGGGCGTCGAGGAGTTCGCCCTGCGCAAGGGCCACGTCTACGCCACGATCCTGGTTGACATCGAGACCCGCCGCGCAGTCGATCTGCTGCCCGACCGCACGGTCGAGACCGTCCGCTCCTGGCTGGCCGACCGCCCAGGGGCGAAGGTCGTCTGCCGCGACCGGTCGGCCTCCTATACCGAAGCCGTCCGGCTCGGCGCCCCGGACGCCATCCACGTCGCCGACCGGTTCCACCTGTGGCAGAACCTCGCCGAGGCGGTGGAGAAGACCGTGCTCCAGCATCGTGCTCTGCTGCCCGAAGCGGCCGCTCCGGCCGAGCCAGCTCCGGCTGTCGCCTTGGCGGTCGTCAGCTCCGAGCCCCGCCGGACCGGTCGGCTGTCCAACCGGGCCCGCGAACAGCACGCCGCCGTCCACAGGGACGTGACCAGCTGGATCACCGACACCCCGACAAGGTAGGGCCTGTAGGGGTCGAGGATGCTGGTGCGTCCTGTCCAGCGGCCGACCAGCAGCTCGTCCGGGTCCTTCGCACCGGCCAGTCGGCGAACTGTGTTGCGACTCGCGACGGCAGACCTCGGGTGGTCCGGCCGGTTGGGGGGTGACGTCGATCACGGGGAGGCAGGGGTCGCGTCCGAGGCTACGGCGCTTGAGGGGGCAGGCGGCCGACCAACCACGGATGAGCCCCACGACGACCAGGGCGAGAAGCGCGATCAACACCGGACGGCTCCGATCAGGATCCACGGCCCGGAGGAATGGTCTCACCTACGGAGTCCGGCTTGGTACCCACGAGGGCATGATTGCTCTTCGTAGTGACTCAACGAGGAAGGGTCCGCCTCGTCAACGCGGAAGTCATCGCCAGTCGGTCAGTCCCAGCTCTGGCGCCGCAGGTCGGATAGGCCGAATCCGGCGCGCACCACGGGCCGCGACTGTCACGACATCGCTCGACTGCCGCCCTGGTGTCCGTTCCTCGCTTCCCACGATCAGTCGTCACGACCCGCCACCCCTGCGCCCACTCGTGCTGGACCATCGGGCGGCGAGCTTCGGCGGCCGGCGAGGAGCCGCTGTCGGTGCAGGCCGTCACATGGAGCAGTCCGCCGTCAACTGGAGCGGGTCACGACGTGGGACGTCCCGATGACCTCCCCCTGCGCGTTCAGCGCCCTCACTTGGAAGTACGGTCCGGGGTCGTCCGTGGTGACGGCCGTCTCGAAGCCGGTCCGATCGGCGTGGTCGACGACCACCGACAGGGAATGGGTGTCCGGACCGGCTAGCACCTGCCACGCTGTGGTCTGCGTCGAACCGTTCCAGGAGGCGTAGACGATGCTCCGCCCGCTGTCGGTGCGCGCCGCCGCGCTGGGCGGGTACCACGGCCTGCCGACCCATTCGTGGCGGAACGCCCGGTACGAGATGTCGGATCCCGGCATCATGGCGTCGTAGAGCAGGTTCTTCGAGCCGTCGCCCTGGGTGTTCCCGGCACCCCGGTACTCCGAGTAGTAGGACTCCTGCCCCCAGCCGACGAACTCGTCGCCATTGGTGAGTGCCTGGGTGTCACCCTGGGACGCCGCGTACAGCCCCGGGGCGTGGTAGTAGGTCCGCGCCACGGTCGCGCGGTGGTTGGGGAGGTCGAGGTCGAGGATCAGGCCGTGCGACTGCTGCTCGGGGGTGCCGCCCGGCTGGTCGCAGCAGCCGTCGTCGAACATGCTGATCCGGTTTCCCGGCCGGAACCGGGCATGGTGCTGCCAGTAGAAATCCGCGTTCGGGCCGAAGCTGAAGTCGCTCTTCTTACCGCCGAGCTGCCAGCGGATGTCGCCCGTCCGCCGCGCGACGTCGTAGACCGCCCACATGTCCCGGGCCGAGATCAGCAGTTGGCCGTCCGGGCCCTCGTCGACCGAGTTCACGTGGAAGGCGTCCCACACCCCACCGGATGACGACGCGGAGGAGGCCGACACCTCGGAGTCCGCCGGGTTCAGGTGGTCCAGGGCGTCCCACGAGAAGACGAGCTTCCCGGTCGCGAGATCGACCTCCTGGACCTCACTGTCCTCGATGGCCCCGTTCTTCGGCCCTCCGTACGGGGTGAGGTCCATCGGGACCGGCTTGGACGCGATGAACAACGCGGTCCCCCGGCGCGTCAGGAGGAATTCGTGGAAGTCCGGGTAGAAGCCGTGTCGGGCGAAGACCGTCCTGAGCAGGCGGTAGCGGTCGTCGTAGACGTAGTAGCAGCCGCCCGGCTCGGGGGCGCCGCCGGGCAGGTTGGTGTAGTACGGGGGAATCGCGATGGTTCCCTGCCAGAACGTCAGCACCGGCTGTTCGGCGCCGGTCCGGGGGTTGCGGTACGTCTGAACCCGGAAGTCGCCGTTCTCGAGGTTCGCGACGGGCAGCGGCCGGAACCAGACCGGATCGCCGGAGTCGTCGAGCATCAGTGACCCGGTCTGGCCGACCGGCTGGGTGAGGTTGTACGGGGCGACGAAGACGTCCCCAGGAGCCGTGCCCGGTCGTCGTGTGGTCACGGTGACCCGCATGGGACGCAGCTTCGGCGCGGACACGAAACTCCAGACATCGCTGCCGGAGGTGATCGGTGGCGGCACGCTCGTCGCCGGCGGGGCGGGGCGGGTCGCGCAGCGGGCACCGTCCCACCCCATCGAGTCCGACGCCGCAGACGTGCCCGCCCCGAGCGAACCGAGTGCCCCGGCTGTCACCATCACCGTCGCGACCGCCGTCCAGCGACGCCAGGCACCCGTAGCTACCGGCACGCCCCTGCTCCTCTGCTGCCCACCTGCACGGAATCGGAGCGACGGCCCCACCGTCCCGGCCGTCCTGCCCGGACGCGGCGGGAAACCGGCGCTCTGCACGAGGGTGTACCGGCCTGCGGCATTCGCCCCGGAGGCTCTCGCCCTCGGTGACCGGTATGGCCCACAGGTGGCACCCGAACAGACCAGACGACCAGCCGCCGCCGAGGGTGTGTCGCCCGCGGTGCGGGCTGCCGAAGGCACTCTGAACAGCGACGTGGGAAATGATCTCTCAGATCGGGGGAAGTGAGGCGGTTGCATCCGCCGATTTCCGCAGGCTATCGGATTCTGTCGGTTGGCCAAGACGCGCAGCAGCTCCGCCCGAGTCCCAGTGCTGGCCACCACCGCCGAGCACGTCAGGGCCTTCGCCGAGCTGATGAACGACCGCCGCGGACGAGAGCTCAAGGACTGGATCACACGCGTCCAGCAGGACCAGGTCCCGGCCCTTCGCAGCTTCGCCAACGGTCTCCTGCAGGACCTCGACGCGGTCGTCGCCGGCCTGACCATGAGCTACAGCTCCGGCGCGGTCGAGGGCCACAACAACAAGATGCTCAAGCGCCAGATGTTCGGCCGCGCCAACTTCGACCTCCTGCGCAAACGCGTCCTCCATGCGGCATGAGGTCGCCGGTCGTGGCGGCGTGGACGGTTACGCGGTCGGCGTGGATGGTCAGGGTGTTGACCGCGACGCCGGCAGCCTGGCGGAGCCAGAGGTCTTGGAGGAGGTCGTCAGCCACGACCGTTCATGATCGTGGTTCCGGTGACGCTCCGTGGCTCTGGCACGGAAAGTGATCCAGAACCTTCCACGGGGGACCGCCGACCTGCCGGCGCAGTCGCGCGAGCGAGGCGGACAGTGCCTGCTTTGTGAAATCGAGCCGTTGTGGGAGGCGGCCGTCGTCGATGTCCGGCATGTCCATCCATTCGAAGCCCGAGGGCTGGCTGGGGCCGTAGCGGTAGGCGTAGACGACCCGCAGGCCGGTGCCGCGCCGTTGAGCCTCGCTCAGGGCGAAGGCCACAGCCTGCTCGGCGTTGGGTGAGCCGTCCGTTCCGACGACGACCGGCCGGGCCGGGGAGCGCGGAGGAGTGACGGTCATGGGATTCTCTCAGGGGTTCGGTGGACACTGGTTGCCGGTCCCGCTCGACGGGTTCCGACGCGAGGACGGTGGTTCTTTCACACGGTCGGCGTCGTCGGTCGATAGGGCGCTGCGGGCCGCGACGGCTGGGTCGGCGCGGTCCCGCCGGACGTGGTGCCTGCATCCCCGAGCCCGGCGACGACCTGCCCGAAATAGGGCTCTCCTGCCGTATGTGTGGGTGCGCTGATCTACGGCTGGACGTGAAACACGCCGTCCTCTCTGATCCTTGAGGTGTCGAAGCCCAAGTTTGATCAAGGCGGCGCCGGCGGTGGCGATGTCGCGTGCGTACGTGGTGAGGGCGGTGAACCGCCTGCGCCGCCCCGCCGACGAGTCCTTGCATCAGCCCCCGGTTTCCCGATGACCGGCACTGCTGCCGACAGCGCGGTCCACCACTCTGCGCATCTGGGAAGCGGCGCCGGTGCCGACACACCGTCAGCGATCAGCGACTGGTGACGGGGCCTGGCGAGCAGCCCGGCCGTGGAGGCTCCGCTGCCGCCACTCCGGACGAACCGAGTCCTTCCGGCGCCCGACCGCACTGCCGGACCGGAGCGACCACCACCTGTGCGTCGGAGGCGATCCCGACCTCCCCGGCCGTCAGCGGCGGACGCGGGCGGCTGCGCCCATCGCGGCCATGACGAGTGCCAGCAGCACGCAGACGCCTCCCGCAGCGGCGTTGCTGGCAATGGTGACGGGGGTGTTCACGGGGCCAGAGACCACCCATGGGGCGATGATGGTCCAGATGCCGACCCCAGAGCGCCCCAGCTCAGGCCGTGCGTGCGCTCGTACGCGGAGCCCAGACCGGTCGTCAGCAGGGCGAACGCGATCCCGGCGATGAGGTTGGTGACGGCGAGCGTGTGCAGGCCCTCGAATCCGACGATCCAAGCCGATGCCGCGAGATACAAGCCGGCGAGAATGCTCACGCCCTCCACCGCCTGGGCGGCGCCACTCGAAACGACCCGTTCGGAGCGGGCGCGGAGCGCGACGATATCCGGATGATCTTCGATCTTGTGTGAGGCCGGCGCGGTCATGACCGCGCCTCCTTTCGGTGAGTGCGGGCGCGCTGCTGGCGCCACGCTGGAGCGGTTGCCCAGACACCACGCGTCGATTCATTGCATGGCGCAAAGGTCTGGGTGGGTCGGAGATCCGGCGATCCGTACGGCGATGCTGGCGTCCGCAGAGCCTCCGTGGCAGCCGCTCGAGCAGGGCCGCGGTGGCGATGATCGCGGCGAGGCCGGTGAGCATTCCGTGGAGCGGCGGGCCGGGGCGGGCGATGCCGGAGGTGATCAGCAGGGCGGTGGCCGCGGCGGCCGGGGCGGGCGAGGGCTTCACGGCATTCCACGATCCCGCCCGTGGTGACCCAGCGGCTGCGCCAGATCAGACCGCCGGCCTCGTAGTAGCCGCCCCACACGTACGGGCCGGCGGGGGTGACGGTGAACCAGCCGGGACCACCGATCAGGGCGGCGAAAACGGCGTCGCTGTCCCAGCCCGGTGCGCACATCCACACGATGTCGCCGCGCGGGCCGACGAGGGCGCCGCGCCGACCGTCGGCGAGCAGGGCATAGTCACGCAGCGCGTGCGGGGCCGGGGCTTCGGCTGACTGCGGCACGCGGGTCTCCCTGCGCTAGCGGTCCGGCCGCGGCACCGGCCGGGCCGCGGCGGGGGCGGGCGACCGGGGGCCGGGGCCGGGCCGGGTGGGGGCGGTGGCACCGGGTCGGGTTCGAGCGGTTCCGGTCCCGGCGGCGGCACCGGGTCCGGACCCAGCGGGTCGGGCCGGGGTCCGGGGGCCGGGCCGGGCTGTGGACCTCCCGGTGGCGCGGGGGTCGGCGCGGGTGGCACCGGGTCGGACCGGGTGGCGTCCGGCCGGAGGTCGCCTGGGCTCGTGCTGGTCATGGTCGTCTCCTGCGGGGTGATCGGCTTCGGCTTGCGGTGGTGGCCTCTCAGTCGCGCACCGCGGCGGCGGTGCGGCCGTGTCGTTCGAGGACGTCGTCACGAGGGGTCAGGCCGTGGCCGGGGGCGCCGTCCGCGCCGGGCCGGAGTTCACCGCCGGTCGGATCGAGGGTGCCGTCGAAGAGGAGGTTCTCGATGCGGACGTGGTCGTGGAACCATTCCAGGTGGCGCAGGTTGGGCACGGCGGTGCCGGCGTGGGCGTGGACGTGCGGGGCGCAGTGGCCCGACAGGTCCAGGCCGTGGGCTTGGGCGAGGGCGGCCGCGCGGAGCCAGACGGTGATGCCGCCGCAGCGGGTGGCATCCGCCTGGAGGCAGTCCACGGACGGGGCCATGGCGGCGAAGTACGGGAGGGTGAATCCGTACTCGCCGGCGGCCACGTCCGCCGCGGCGGCGGCACGGACCCGGGCGAGGCCGGCGAGGTCGTCGGAGGAGACCGGTTCTTCGAACCAGCGGACGTCGAAGTCCCGGAAGCGCTCGGCGAGCCGGATCGCCTGCTTGGCGCTGTAGGCGCCGTTCGCGTCGACGTAGAGCTCCGCGGCGGGCCCGATGATCCGGCGGGCCTGCTGGACGCGGGCCAGGTCGTGGCCTTCCCGGGTGCCCCACTCCTCCCCGATCTTGATCTTGACGCGCGAGATGTGGTCCCGCTCGGTCCAGCCGCGCAGCTGCTCCTCCAGCCGCCGGTCGGAGTAGGTGGTGAAGCCACCGCTGCCGTAGACGGGCACGCCGCTGCGGGCCCGTCCGAGCAGGTCGGCCAGTGGGAGCTGGAGCAGGCGGGCCTTGAGGTCCCACAGGGCGATGTCGACGGCGGACAGGGCGTAGCCGCCGATGCCGGGCCGCCCGACGTTGCGCAGTGCGCGGTGCATGGCCTCGTTGGCGGCCGGCACGTCGAAGGCGCCGCGGCCGACGACCGATCCGGCCAGCAGGTCGGTGACGACGCCCGCGCAGGTGGCGGACCCGTAGGTCCAGCCGTAGCCGCAGGTGACCCCGGACCGTGCCTGGACGAGGACCATGGTGGTACTGGTCCAGGTGGCGGTGCCGTCGGCCTCCGGGGTGTCGGTGGGGAAGTCGAGGACCCACACCCGCAGACCGTCGACGGTCGGCGCCGGCCCGGCCGTCACGGTGCCTCACCAGCCGCGTGCTGCGCGGCGACGCGCGCGAACTGCCGGAAGTCGGCCGCAGCCAGGGCCGCGAGGGTGGCGGTGGCGAGCCGGGTGGCCCGGGGGGCGAACACGGATCCGGCCGTGAAGCCGGTGGCGATCCACAGACCGGTGCAGAAGGGGCAGCTGACCAGTTCGCCGATCGCCTGGCGGGCACCGGTACCGCGAACCTCCTCCGTCAGCTTCGCCGGACCGGCGGTGCCCTCGAAGTGCGTGAACGGTGCCCGCAACGGGCTGGTGACCGGGTCCTTGGCGATCAGGCGGCCGAGCTGATGAGTGGCCAGCGCGATGAGGGTGACGTCCCATGGACTCGGCTCGGGCAGCTTGCGTCGGGTGGCCTGGGCGGCGGCACAGGCGCCCAGCAGAGCGGCGGTGTAGGCACCCATGAGGCCGGTGTAGGCCGCGAGTGGGCGATCGGCGTCCCCGGCGCGGGCTCGGGCCTCGCGGTGCAGTCGTTCATACAGCGAGACCCAGAAGGCGTTGCGTGACTTCACGACGCCCTCCTCACGCGGTGGCGGGCGGCGAGAACTGCCCCCGCGGCCAGCCCCGTCAGACCGCCAACGGCACCTGCGGCCAGGAACCGGGCCGCCGCGGGGTGGGGCTGGGGGCGCGGGACGGCCCTCTCGGGGTAGTCGGCGAGTGGCGGGCCATCTAGCGCGAGGGCGAGGGCTTCGGCCAGGTGTACGGCCTGCCGTCCGGTGGCGGCCTGGTCGATCTGGGTGCGGCAGCTGAAGCCGTCGGCCAGGACGAAGGCGTCGGGGGCGGTACCGCGCACGGCGGGCAGCACGCCCTGCTCGGCGACGGCCCGGGACAGGTCGTAATGGCCTTGTTCGAAGCCGAAGTTGCCGGCCAGGCCGCAGCAGCCGGCGTCCAGCACGTCGGCGTCGAGGCCCGCCCGGCGCATCAGTTCGCGGTCCGGGTCCGCACCGAGAACGGCGTGCTGGTGGCAGTGCGTCTGCACGGTCGCCGCCCGGCCGAGCCGCGGTGGTCGCCAGCCGTCGGGCGCGTGGTTGACGAGCTGTTCGGCGAAGGTGCGCGTCTGCGCGGCCAGCCGCCGGATGTCCTGGTCGCCGTCGAGCAGGTCGGGGGCGTCGGCGCGGAGGGCGGCCGCGCAGGAGGGTTCGAGTCCGATGATCGGTGTGCCGGCCTCCAGCCAGGGCCGCAGCACGCGGGCGGTGCGCTTCAGGACGCGGCGGGCGGTGGCGAGCTGGCCGGTGGAGATCCAGGTCAGGCCGCAGCAGACCGGCTCGTCCGGCACGGCGACGTGGAAGCCGGCGTCCTTCAGGACGCGGACGGCGGCGTCGGCGATGTGGGGGTGGAAGTGGTTGGTGAAGGTGTCCGGCCACAGCAGCACGGTGCGCGGATCACGCGGGTCGGGCTCCGGCAGGCCGGCCCGCTGCCACTCGTGCTGGAACGAGAGAGGAGCGAACTGAGGCGCGTCGCGTCGCGGATCGATCCCGGCCACGCGCTTCCCGAGCGTGCCGAGGCCCGGCGCGTCGAGCGCGGCGTTGGCCAGTGCGGCCAGCCCTGGGCCGGTGCGAACCAGGTGCGCCCACAGCGGCAACCAGCCCATGGTGTAGTGGGCGGCCGGGCGCAGCCGGCCCTGGTAGTGGTGGGCGAGGAACTCGGCCTTGTAGGTGGCCATGTCGACGCCGACCGGGCAGTCGGACTTGCAGCCCTTGCAGGCCAGGCAGAGGTCGAGTGCGTCGCGGACCTCGGTGGAGCGCCAGCCGTCGGTGACGGGTGAGTCCTCGTGCCCGCCGAGCATCTCGAACAGCAGGCGGGCGCGGCCGCGGGTGGAGTGCTCCTCCTCGCGGGTGGCGCGGTAGGAGGGGCACATCACTCCGCCCTGGTGGGTGCGGCAGTTGCCGACGCCGACGCAGCGCAGCACCGCGCGCCCGAAGTCGTGGTCGTCGGCGGCGAAGGAGAAATGCGTCTGCTGGGGCTGCGGCCGCCAGTTCGCGCCCAGGCGCAGGTCGTCGTCGACGCGGTGCGGGTGGACGACCTTGCCGGGGTTCATCCGGTTTCGCGGGTCGAAGAGTGCCTTGACCTCGCCCATGGCGTCGACCAGGGGCTGGCCGAGCATCCGCGGGAGCAGCTCGCCGCGGGCCTGCCCGTCACCGTGTTCCCCGGACAGGGAGCCGCCGTAGGAGGCGACCAGGTCGGCCGCGTCGAAGAGGAACGCGCGGAACACCTCGACGCCCTTGCCCTCGCGCAGTTCGAAGGGGATCCGGGTGTGCACGCAGCCCTGCCCGAAGTGCCCGTACAGGGAGGCCTGTTGGTAGCCGTACCGGCCGAAGAGCCGTTCCAGGTCGCGCAGGTAGTCGCCGAGGCGCTCCGGGGCCACCGCGGAGTCCTCCCACCCCTCCCAGGTCTCGCGGCCGTCCGGCGGGCGGGCGGTCACCCCCAGTCCGGCTTCGCGGGCCCTGAGCATCTGCTGCTCCCGGGCCGGGTCGTCGGAGAAGGCGACGGTCGGGTCGTTCCGCTTCCGGCCGAGCGCGCGCAGCAGCGCGTGGGCCTGCTCGTCGGCCTCGTCCCTGGTGTCGCCGGTGAACTGGAGCAGCAGCCAGCTGTCGCCGTCGGGCAGGCGCTCCAGGGAGTCGAGATGGGCGTGCTCCTCGCGCATCAGCTGGGCCATGCGTCCGTCGATGGCCTCCAGTTGGGCGGGACTGCTGTGTGCGAGCAGTTCGGGAACGGCGTCCGCGGCGGCGTGGATGTCGTCGAAGCCGAGCACCAGCATCGCGTCGGCGGCCGGCACCTCGACCAGGTGCAGTTCCGCGCGCAGCACGGTCACCAAGGTGCCCTCGCTGCCGACCAGGGCCCGGGCCACGTCGAAGCCGTTCTCCGGCAGCAGGGAGTCCAGGTTGTAGCCGGACACCCGGCGCGGGATCTTCGGGTACCCGTGCCGGATCTCCGCCAGATGACGGCCGGTGATGTCCCGCAGCCCCTGGTACAGCCGGGCCCGCGCCCCGCCCTCGGCCACGATCCGCGCGTACTCGTCCTCGCCGGTGGCTCCGGCCCAGAAGCGGATGCCTTCGTAGCCGAGGACTTCCAGCCGGCGGACGTTGTCGACGGTCTTGCCGTACGCCTGGGCGGACGCGCCGCAGCTGTTGTTGCCGATCATCCCGCCCAGCGCGCAGTGCGAGTGGGTGGCCGGCTTGGGCCCGAACATCAGCCCGTGCGGGGCGAGTTGGCGGTTGAGCTGGTCCAGGACGATGCCCGGCTCGACGACACAGGTCCGCGCCTGCGGGTCCACCGAGACCAGGCGATGGCAGTACTTCGTCCAGTCGATGACGACCGCGGTGTTGGTGCACTGGCCGCCCAGGCTCGTCCCGCCGCCGCGCGACAGCAGCGGTGCGGCGAAACGGGAACAGACGGCCACCGCGGTGGCGCCGGCCTGCACGGTGCGCGGCACGACCACGCCGAGTGGCACCTGCCGGTAGTTCGACCCGTCGGTCGCGTACGCGCCGCGGCTGCCCGCGTCGAACCGGACCTCGCCGTCCACCTCCGCGCGCAGCGCCCGCTCCAGGCCCGCGAGGTCCACCTCGTCGCCGGTACCCCTGCCCTTCACCATCAGCTCCCGCCGCCGGGCAGGAACTCCTGGATCTTCGCCTTGACGCCCTGCTGCACCACCGAGGCCCGGTCGCTGTCACCGTGCAGCACCGCCGCGGCGGCGGACTTGATCTGGTCCCAGGTGGCGTGCGGCGGGATCGGCGGCACCGCCGGATCGGTGCGGAAGTCGATGACGAACGGCCGGTCCGCCACCAGGGCCTGGCGCCACGCCGGCTCCACGTCCTCGGGCCGCTCCACCCGCACCCCGTCGAGTCCGAACAGGCCGGCCACATCGGCGTACCGCACATCCGGCAGGCGCTGCGAGGGCTCGAACTGCGGGGCTCCCTGCATCGCGCGCATCTCCCAGGTCACCTGGTTCAGGTCGTGGTTGTTCAGCACCGCCACGATCAGGCGTGGATCGGACCACTCGTGGAAGTACTTCGCGGCGGTGACCAGCTCCGCCAGGCCGTTCATCTGCATCGCGCCGTCCCCGACGATCGCGATCGCCGGGCGGTCGGGGTGGGCGAACTTCGCGCCGATCACGTACGGCACCCCGGGGCCCATCGTGGCGAGGGTGCCGGACAGGGAACCGCGCATGGTGCCGCGCATCCGCAGGTGCCGGGCGTACCAGTTCGCCGCGGACCCAGAGTCCGCAGCTACGATCGCGTCCTCGGGCAGCAACCCGTCCAGGGCGTGCACGACGTACTCGGGATTGATCGGATCCGCCGTCACCTCCGCACGGCGCTGCATGACCTCCCACCAGCGCGCGGCGTTGTCCTCGACCGTCTTCCGCCAGGTGCCGTCCTGCTTGGTCTCCAGCGTCGGGATCAGCCGGCGCAGCGTCTCGCCGGTGTCTCCGACGAGGTTGACCTCGAACGGGTAGCGCAGGCCGACCATGGACGGGTCGATGTCGATCTGCACCGCCCGCGCCTGGCCGAACTCCGGCAGGAACTGCGTGTAGGGGAAGCTGGAACCCACCACGAGCAGGGTGTCGCAGTCCCGCATCATCTCGTACGACGGCCGCGTGCCGAGCAGCCCGATCGAGCCGGTGACGTAGGGCAGCGTGTCGGGAAGCACGTCCTTGCCGAGTAGGGCCTTCGCCACCCCGGCTCCCAGCAGCTCGGCGACCTGCTCGACCTCGGCGCGGGCATGACGGGCGCCCTGCCCGATCAGCATGGCCACCTTCTCGCCCGCGTTGAGGATCTCCGCGGCTTTCGTGAGATCCTCCTCGGCGGGGACGGGCGCGTAGCGGGCGACACCGAGGCTGGAGGGGACCTGCTTGAAGGCGTGCGCCGGCGGCTCGTACTCCAGCTCCTGCACGTCGGCTGGGACGATCACCGCGGTGACCGTGCGCCGCGTGGTAGCCACCCTCATCGCGCGATCCAGCACGTTCGGCAGCTGTTCGGGGACGGTGACCATCTCGCAGAACTCCGAGGCCACGTCCTTGTAGAGCGAGAGCAGGTCGACCTCCTGCTGGTAGGAGCCTCCCATGGCGCTGCGGTCGGTCTGCCCGACGATCGCCACCACCGGGACGTGGTCCAGCTTGGCGTCGTACAGGCCGTTCAGCAGGTGGATCGCCCCCGGGCCGGAGGTGGCGGCGCACACCCCGGTGCGACCGGAGAACTTGGCGTACCCGACGGCCTCGAAGGCGGCCATCTCCTCATGCCTCGCCTGGATGAACCGCGGCTCGTCCTCAGCGCGGCCCCAGGCGGCGAGCAGACCGTTGATGCCGTCCCCCGGGTAGGCGAAGACGTACTCGACCTCCCACTCCCGCAGACGCTGCAACAGATAATCCGCGACCTTCATCGTCCTGCTCCTCCTGATCCAGGTGCTGGCCGTTCGCCACGGCGTGCGTGGTCCCTGGCTCGGCTAACCGCTCACGCCATCCTGAAACCCGCACGCGTACCAGCCACCGGAGCCGGCCCGCTGCGCGAATGCGGGCAGTATCTCGGCGTCGTGACGGTCGCCCGGACAGGCGTGCCGGACAGGCTTCGCCGATGCCCCGCCTGGCCGTAGGCGCTTCAACGGCGTCGGCACCACGCGCACCCCGACCCTGAAGGATGACGACCACACCGTCTACACCTACCAGGCCGGCACGCACCTGATCACCGGCGTGCGCCAGCCCAAGTACTACGGTGACACGACCACCAGCCCCACCCCGGCCATGTCGATGACCTACGACAGCTCGGAACGGGTCACCACCCAGACCGACCAACTGGGGCGCACCACCACCTTCACCTACGGCCCCAGCGGCGCTCTGGTCACCGGCCAGACCGAGATCACCGACCCGGCCGGCAACTCCACCCTGGACACCTACCAGAACAACCTGCTGGTTTCCGAGACCAAGGGCTACGGTTCCGCCGCGGCGAGCACGGTCAGCTACACCTACGACCCGGTCACGCTCGGGGTCACCACGATCACCGACCCGAACGGCAACGTCGAGACCTTCGCCTACGACGACAACGGCAACAAGATCTCGTCCAGCGACGCCCGGGGCTACACCACCGACTACATGTACGACGTCGACAACGACCTGGTCTCGACTATCGACCCGACGGGCCTGCAGACCACCAACACCTACGACGCGGCGGGCCACATCGCCACCGCCTCCGGGACCAACAGCGGTGCCCTCACCTACGGCCTGCTGACCAGCACCAGCGTCCAGCAGATCGACCAGTCCGCCGAGCACATCGACGGAAACACCACCACCTACCCCGTCCGCACCACCAACTACTACTACGACTCGGCCGCCCACCCGGCCGACCGCACCCGCGTGGTCGACCCGAACGGCAACACCACCACCGCTGCCTACGACAGTGACGGTGACCGGACCAGCCTCACCGACGCGGCCGGCGACCAGACCAAGTACGGCTACAACACCGGCACCGGCCAGCTCAGCTCCACCGTGAGCCCGGACGGCGTCGCCGCCGGAACGGCCCCTGGCTGCGCCCCGCCTGCCACTGGCTGCACCACCTACCAGTACGACGCCTTCGGCAACCTCACCAAGACCACCGACCCGCTCGGCCACACCACCACCAACGCTTACGACGCCAACGGCGACAAGACCTCGAGCACCGACGGCAACAACCAGACCACTGCCTACGGGTACGACGCCGCCAACGAACAGATCACCGTCACCGCACCCGACCAGACGACCACGCACACCGACTACAACCAGGACGGCACCGTCGCCGACACCGTCGACGGAGCCGGCCACAAGACCAGCTACGGCTACGACGCCCAGGGGCGCCGGACCAGTGCGACCGACCCGGACAACCGCACGACCACGACCACCTATGACGCCAACGGCAACCGCCTGACCGTCACCAACCCGGCCCATCAGACCACCACCTACACCTATGACCCGGCCAACGAGGTCACCGCAGTCAGCTCCTCGGACAGCGGCACGCCTGGAGTCAGTAACATCACCTACGACCCCGACGGCCGGCGCACCGCGATGACCGACGGAACCGGGACGACCACCTGGACCTACGACAGCTTCGGCGACGTCACGAACCAGACCAACGGCACCGGATCCTCGGTGAGCTACACCTACGACAACGACGGCAACGAACTGACCGTCACCTACCCCGGAGCCCAGACCCAGGTCGTCACCCAGACCTTCGACAAGGCCGACCGCCTGGCCAGCGTCGAGGACTGGAACAGCCGGACCACCACGTTCGGCTACGACAACAACAGCAATCCAACCACCACGACCTACCCCAACGGCGACACGGTCAAGAGCAGTTATGACGGCTCCGATGCCATGAGCACCACCAGCCTCACGCAGGGCAGCACCACGCTGGCCTCGGTCGCCTACACCCGCGACAACGCCGAACAGGTCACCGGCCTCACGCCCACCGGACTGCCCGGCACCGCGCAGACCTACGCCTACACCACGGACGAACAGCTGAAGTCCACCACCTCCGGCAGCACGACCAGCCCGTACGCGTACGACGGCGCCGAAAACGCCACCACCGACTCCGGTGCGGCCCAGGCGTTCGACGCGGCAAGCCAGCTCTGCTGGAGCCTGCCGGGGACGGCGACCAGCTCCGCCGGGTGCACCGCACCGCCGACCGGAGCGACCACCTACACCTACAACACCGATGGCGACCGCACTACCAGCACCACCGCCACCGGAACCGCCAGCAACTACACCTACAACGCGGCCGACCAGCTCACCAGCGCCACCGGCCCAGGCGGATCCGCCAGCTACACCTACGACGGCCAGGGACTGCGCGCCACCAAGACGGTCGACGGCACGGTGACCGACTTCACCTGGAGCACCGGGACAACCCCGCACCTGCTGAGCGACGGCACCACGAACTACCTGTACGGGCCGAGCGGCACCCCCATCGAGCAAATCTCGGCCGGGGGAAGCCAGTGGTACTTCAGCGACGCACTCGGATCCACCAGGGCGCTCCTCAACACCGACGGCACGATCGGCGGCGCCTACGCGTACGACGCCTACGGCAACCTGCTCAGCTCGACCGGAACCGACAGCACCCCCTCCTCTTCGGCGGCGGCGGGTACACCGACACCGAAACAGGTTTCATCTACCTACAGGCCCGGTACTACGACCCAGCGACCGCGCAATTCCTCACCCAGGATCCCGCGTTCACCACGACCATGCAGTACTACGCGTACGCGGACGACAACCCGCTCAACGCCGTGGACCCCTCGGGTGACTGCTGGGGCTGGCTGAAGAGCACCGGCCACTTCGTATACGAGCACCGGGTCGCCATCGCCGGGTACGCCGTCGGTGTGGGATGCACCATCGCGACCGAGGGAGCCGGCGCGGCCATCTGCGTGGGCGTCGGAGGCTTCGTCGCCGGCGCGGTGGCCAAGATGGCCGGTGACAAGAAGGCATCGGTCGACCAGATCGCCAATGCAGCTGCCGACGGCGGTACCTGGGCCGGCTACGGAGGTGCCGGCACCCTGGCGGTGCAGAAGACCGCCGCAGCCGCGGTCACCGAGGTCGCCAGGGTGACGCAGGTCCTCGACCTACTGGACTTCCTGTAGCTCCAGTGGCCGTGGGGGGGGGGGGGGGGGGGGGGGGGGGGGGGGAGAGGAAGAAACAAAGAAAAACCCCCCCACCGCACCCCCCAGCCACCCCACCCCCCCCCCCACCCCCCCCCCCCCCCCACCCCAAACACACC
>NZ_JBVHLF010000067.1:0-1188 GCF_055559155.1 Kitasatospora sp. NPDC024654 | reverse complement strand
GTTTGGAGGTGGTGTTTCCCGACTCTTTTTGTTCCTACGGGGGGGCGGACCCCAAACCCGGCGGACCCCCCCCCCCCCCCCCCTCCCCCCCCCCCCCCCCCCCCCCCCCCCCCCCCCCGGCCCCGGCAGCAGTCCTCCTCGCCGATCATACGATTGGCGCGCATCACTCCCTCCCCACTCCGAAACCGTCGAGCCAGTACAGCCCAAAGGGATCACATGAAAACCGCGGAACTCGCCCTTCAAGTCCTGGGAACGATCCAGCTCATCATCGGCACGTCCGTCGTCAGAGGCTGGCGATCGGGTGAGCACAAGAAGTTGTACGCCGGTGTCGTCATCATGTGGGTCGCATCCTTCGGGATCACCGCCGTCGCCCTCGGGCTCACGCACTCCTGGTTCAACTGACTTCGCCCGAATCCAACGGGCGGATCCGGAGCACGACGTCCAGATTCGTGATGGTCTGCCAGCTTGAGGGGAGCCGGGAGCGCAACAGGCACGGCTTCCAAGATCATGGAGTTCTCGACGCCCCGTGATCCGACTGGAAGACCGTGCCTGCCGACGCATCATCGCTGATCCCGCCTGCTCTTGCCAGCTCCGCGAGTGTCCCGAGGCCGTGCCGGGGGAGGTCCCGGGGCTGCTGGAGCGACTGGCGGAGGTGCCGGACCCGCGTGACCTGCGAGGAGTGCGACACGCCTTGGCCGTCGTCCTCGCGCTGACCGCGTGCGCGGTTCTGTCCGGGGCCACCTCGCTCCTGGCGGTCGGCGAGTGGATCAGCGATGCGCCGGCGCACGTTCTGGAACAGCTCGGCATCCGTCCCGATCCGCTGCTGCCCCGGCGTCTCCTGCCGGCCGAGACCACGGTCCGACGGTTGCTGGCCCGCATCGACGGCGACGCATTGGACCGGGCCGTCGGCCGCTGGCTCGCGGACCGCCGCCCGACGACAGCCACGGCCGCTGACCTGCACGGTCTGGCGGTGGACGGCAAGAGCCCGCGCGGAGCCGCCAAGGCCGCCGGCCGCGAGATCCACCTGCTCGCCGCTGCAGAGCACGCCACCAGCCTGCGGAAGCTGTCAACGGGATCAAGGCAGGTTGTTCGGGCTAATGCTGTGCTGAGTTCGTTGTCTCCTGTTCATCGTGCTGGTCGGTCGGCTTGTTGATCCAGACCTGCTCGGGCAGGGCCGGGGGTTCGGGG
>NZ_JBVHLF010000066.1:0-42864 GCF_055559155.1 Kitasatospora sp. NPDC024654 | reverse complement strand
CCCCCCCCCCCCCCCCCCCCCCCCCCCCCCCCCCCCCCCCCCCCCCCCCCCCCCCCCCCCCCCCCCCCCCCCCCCCCCCCCCCCCCCCCCGGGCCCGGGACCGGCGGATGCGGGAACTGGTGCTGACCGCCTACGAGTTCCAGTGCGCCTTCTGCGGCTACGACGGCGCGATCGGCGCCCGTCCGGTGGGCCTGGAGGCGGCGCACGTGCGGTGGTGGGCGTTCGCGGGGCCGGACGAGGTCGACAACGGTCTGTGCCTCTGCTCGCTGCACCACAAGCTCTTCGACAAGGGCGTGCTGGGGCTGGGGGCGGACCACCGCATCACGGTCTCGCAGAGCTTCGTCGGCCGGAACGAGAACACCAGGCAGCAGGTCCTCGCCCTGTCCGGCCGAAGGGTCATGGGCCCGCAGCCGGGTCGTCCGGCCGTCGCCCAGGCCCATCGGCAGTGGCACACCGCCCAGGTGTTCCGTGGCGAACCGCGCCGGCCGGCAACCCCGTTGGCGCCGGTCGGCTGAGTGGCGGCCTCGTCGGCGCGGGGCTGACGGAGCTACTGCCTGAGGTGGCGCAGCAGCTGTTCCAGGGCGGTCCAGGCGGGGCCGGGGGCGCCGCCGCCGTGGCCTTCGAGGAGGTAGAGGAGGCCGGGGCGGTTGGTGGGGCCGAGCGGGCGCGGGGTGGCGGCGATCGGGGGGCGGCGGGCGTGCGAGAGGCCGACCTGCTGGACGGCGTCGGGGCCGAGGGCGAAGCAGAGCGGGACCGGGATCGACTCGAACCGCGCGGGCACGCCGAGGTCGCGGCGGCCGGTGCGGCGTTGTGCCAGCAGCGAGCGGACCCGGTGCGAGGCGGTCAGTTCGGCGGCCAGCTCCGGGAGGGCGGCGAGCGGCGGCTGCTCGTCCGGGCCGTGGCCGATGACCAGCGTGATGTCCTCCTCGACGCCCTCGGTGGTGCGGGCGACCCGGACGGTGGCCAGGGCGGGCCGGTCGGGGGCGCCGACCAGGAGGGCCAGGGTGGCCCGCGGCGAGCGCCGGTGGGCGAGTTCGGTGAACTCGGCGGCGGACCAGGGCAGTCCGACCGGTTCGGCGGTGCCCCAGCCGGCCGGCGGCGCGCCGGTGAGGGCGCGCCAGGCGGCCTCGACCGCGCCGCCCAGCACCAGCTGCTCGTCGGCGGGGTGCAGGGTGCGCAGGGAGAGCACCAGTTGGGTGCCGTCGGCGGGAGCGGCGGTGGTGAAGGCGGTGGCCACCGGCACCCGGCCGTCGGGGCCGGCGGCCACCGGCTGGAAGGCACCGTCCGTCCAGTGCAGCACCGCGCCCGACAGACCGTCGTAGTAGCCGCCGGACTCGTCCCGGACCACCCAGCGGGAGTCGCGGCCGGTCAGCAGCATCCGGGTGGGCAGGCTGAGCACGGTGCCGCCGGGGGTGACCAGTTGCAGGCCGCGGCCCCCGGCCAGGCAGGCCCGTACCGCGTCGGCGAGCCAGGAGGTCAGCGCCACCACCGGCCGGTCCTGCATGACCACGGCGACCCGCTCGGTGAGCACGTCGACCGCCGGGTGACCCGGCGCGGCGGCGGGGACGGCGACCGCGGGGGCCACCGCGTCCGGGACGGGGTCCGGGACCGCGTCCGCCGGCCAGACCCGCCCGTCGAGCCCGGCCGCGAGCCGCCCGGCGAACGCTCCGGCGATCCGCTCGGCGTCCGTGGCGGCGGTGGAGGCACGGGCCTCCACCCACCAGCCGGGGGTCGGCACCCCGGCTGCCGCGGGCCCGAGCAGCCGTTCGGCCTCGCCCGGCACCTGGAGCAGGATCGGCGACTCGACCGAGACCAGCGGCCGGCCCCGCTCGTCGCAGAGCTGCAGCACCGCGCCGTCGGCGATGGTCTGCAGCCGCAGCTCGGGCCCGGCGGCCCGCAGGGCGGCCAGCAGGGTGCGGGCGTCCGGCATCTGCCGGGTCAGGGCGATGACGTCCTTGGTCACGGGCCCTCCTGGGGTGCCGTCGGGGTGCAGAGGGCGGTCTGGACCAGCCGGTGCGGCTCGCCGCGGCGGGCCAGCACGCCCCGGCCGGCCGGCTGGGCCGCGGCGTACAGGCCGGGGAAGAGCTCGCCCTCGCTGCGGTCGCCGCGCATCACCAGGCCGGCGGTGCCGCTCTCGCGCAGGGTGAGCAGGAACGGGTCGTACAGCGCCCGGGACGCCCCGGCCACCCGGCGGGTGACCACGAAGTGCAGGCCGATGTCGGGTGCGGAGGGCAGGAACGGCAGGAAGGGTGCCAGCGGCGTCTGGCCGGCCGTGGTGAGCACGTCGTAGTCGTCGATGACCACGACCACCCGTGGGCCGCTGTACCAGGAGCCCTCGGCGAGGACCCGCGGGTCGGCGGTCTCGTCCGGGATCCGCTTGGCCAGCTCGGTGGCGATGCCGGTGGCCAGCCCGCCGGCGATCTTGGCGTTGTAGGCGTAGCCGCCCTGGTACTCCTCCGGGACCAGGTCACGCAGCCCGCGCCGCGGGTCCATCACGGCGAAGACCAGCTGGTCGGGGGAGTACCGGTCGACCAGGCCACGGGCGATCAGCCGCAGCAGGTTGGTCTTGCCGCACTCGTTGTCGCCGAGCACCAGCAGGTGCTGGTCGCGCTCGAAGAGGTCCAGCGGGATGGGGGAGAGGGTGCTCTGGTCCAGGCCGATCGGCACCCGCCGGGGCTCGGCGGCCGGGCCGGGCAACCCGGCGGCGTCCAGTCGGGCGGGCAACACCCGCACCGGCTGGGCGAGTTCACCGGTCCAGGCGGACCGGACCGCCAGCACCGCCTGCTCCAGCGCCGGGCCCAGATCCGCGCTGGCGGCCAGCCCGTCGATCCGGGGCAGCGCCACCTGGGCGGTCAACTGCCCGTCGGTGAGCGCGCGTCCGGGCTGCCCGGCGGGGAGCGTCTGCGCGAGTCGGCGGTCGATGCTGCTGTCGCCGGGGTCGTTGAGCCGCAGCTCGATCCGGCTGCCGAAGGTGGCCTGGGCGGCGATCCGCACGTCGTTCCAGCGCAGCATCCCGGCGACCACGTGGAGGCCGTAACCGCCACCGCGCTGCAGCAGGTCGGTCACCAGGTCGTCCAGCAGGTCGAACTCGTCGCGCAGCGCACCGAAGCCGTCGATCACCAACACCATGTCGGTAGAGCCGAGTTCGGGCACCCGGCCGGCGGCCCGGGCGGCCCGGAGCTGGTCCACCGAGTCGATGCCGTGCTCGCGGAAGAGCGCCTCACGCTCGGCGAGCATGCCGTGCACCTCCTCGACCGTGCGCCGGACCCGCTCCCGGTCGGCCCGCCCGGCCATCCCGCCGACCTGCGGCAGCCCGGCCAGCGCCTGCAGGCCGCCGCCGACCAGGTCGACGCCGTAGACGCCGGCCTCGGCCGGGGTGTGGGTGAGCGCCAGCGAGAGCACCAGCGAGCGCAGCAGCGTGGTCTTGCCGGACTGCGGCCCGCCGATCACCGCGAGGTGGCCGCCGGCCATCGTGAGGTCGACGTTCCAACGGCCCTGCCACTGCCGGGCGGGGTTGTCCAGCAGCCCCAGCGGGATCTGCAAGGTGCCGGCCCGGCGGGCCAGTTGCATGCCCCGGTAGCCGATCTCCACCGGCCCGGCGACCGCGTCCAGGGTGAGTCCGGCCGGCAGCGGCGGCAGCCAGATCCGGCGCACCGGCTCTGCGGCGGCGCACAGTTGGTCGACCATCAGGCCGAGCACGGTCGGGCCCAGGGCGCGCTTGGGCATCGCCGGAGCGTCCCCACCGCTCGCCGTCCCCGGTTCGTCCGCGCCTTCGCCGAGCAGGTTGTAGGCGGGGTACGGGAGCACCCGCGGCCCGGTCGGCGCCGCCTCCGGCCGCGCGGGGCCGCGGTACGCGCCGGAGACGAAGCCCGCCTTGAACCGCTCGTAGTGGCTGGTGTCGACCTTGAGGTAGCCGAAACCGGGAAGCGGCGGCAGGTGGAAGGCGTCCGGTGTCTCCAGCACCGTCCGGCTCTCCTCGGGGGAGAAGGTGCGCAGCCCGAGCCGGTAGGAGAGGTAGGTGTCCAGCCCCTTGAGCCGGCCGCCCTCGATCCGCTGGCTGGAGAGCAGCAGGTGCACGCCGATGCTCCGGCCGATCCGGCCGATCGACAGGAACAGCTCGATGAAGTCGGGCTTGGCGGTGAGCAGTTCGCCGAACTCGTCGATCACCACCAGCAGGTGTGGCAGCGGCGGCAGGTCGGGCCGCGTGTCGCGCAGCGCGCGGTAGTGCGAGATGTCCGCGATGTTGCCCGCGTCCTTCAGCACCTGCTGGCGGCGCTGCACCTCGCCGGCCAGGCTGGCGTGCACCCGCTCGACCAGGCCGGCGTCGTTCTCCAGGTTGGTGATCACCCCGGCGACGTGCGGGACCTGCTCGAACGGCGCGAAGGTCGCGCCGCCCTTGTAGTCGACCAGCACCATCGAGAGGTCCTCGGGCGGATGGGTGGCGAGCAGCCCGAGCACCAGGGTGCGCAGCAGCTCGCTCTTGCCCGAGCCGGTCGCGCCGACGCACAACCCGTGCGGGCCCATGCCCAGTTCGGCGGACTCCTTGAGGTCGAGCAGCACCGGTTGCCCGGCGTCGTTCACGCCGATCGGCACCCGCAGGAAGGCGCGCTCGCCACGGGCGGCCCAGAGCCGGCGGAAGTCCAGTGCGGCCGGGTCCGGGGCACCCAGCAGGCCGGTGAAGTCGACCGGGCCGGCGGTGCCGGTCTCGGCGGCGGAGTCGGCGGAGAGTCGCAGCGGCGCGAGCAGCCGGGCCAGGCCCTCGGCGCCGGCCGGGGAGAGCTCGTCCACCGTGCCCCGCGTGGTCAGCGGCTGCTCGCCGCGCAGGTCCTCGACGGTGACCTGGTCGCCGTCCACGGTGAGCCGGACCGCCACCTGACCCGGCTCGGCGACCCGCTCGGTCACCAGGTGCAGCACCGTGACGCCCATCTCGGCGAGGGCCACCGCCTCGTCGGGGCGCGGCAGTTCGCCGGCCGTGGTGCCGTGGCCGTCGCTGACCACCAGCAGCCGGGCGGTCAGCGCCCGGGCGTCGCCGCCGCCGGTCAGGCCGCGCCGGGCCTCGGCCGCGTAGGAGGCACGCCGGCGCAGGTCGTCGCCGAGCAGCGGGGCGAGCGTGGCCAGGTCGGGGGCGATCCGGCGGGCGCTGACCGGGCCGTCCCACTGCTCGGCGTCGAGCAGCTGCGGCAGCCACTTGGCCCACTCCCAGTCGGCCAGCCGGTCGCCGGGGCAGGCCAGCGCCAGCTGGAGGTCGTCGGGCGCGTGCGCCGCCGCCGCGTGCACCAGCAGCGCCCGGGCCACCCGCAGCACGTCGGCGCGCTCGCCGACCACGCTGACGTCGCCGACCCGGTCCAGCGGGACCGGCAGCGGCAGGTCGGTCGCGGTGCCGAAGCGGTGCAGCAGCGCCCGGGCCTCGTTCAGCATGAACGGGTCGGTCGGGGTGAGCACGTTGGAGCCCGAGCCGGCCAGGGTGAGCGGACGCACCGGGAGCTCGCCGGTGCCGACCCGCACCTGCAGGAAGTCCGGGTCGGTCCGGCGCCGCTCCCAGAGCCGGGCCGGGTCGCGGACCAGGTCGTACAGCCCCTCCGGCGGCGGCGCCAGCAACCGCGCGGTGACCCGAAACTCCCGCTCCTCGGCGGCGAGTTCCTCGCGCAGCCGCTCCAGGTACTCCAGGTAGCGTTCGCGCTGGGCGCGCCGGGTGCGCTGCGCCTTGCCGCGCTGGGAGAAGAGCATGCCGAGGGTGCCGCAGAGGGTGACCACCAGGGTGACCGCGCCGATCGCGGCGTACTGGCCGCTGCGCACCACGGCCATCATCACCACCGAGCTCATCACCCCCAGCACCGGCAGCAGTGCCTGCGCGAGCCCGCCGGCCTTGCCCTCGGGCAGGTTCGGCGGGGCCTCGACGACCCTGGGCTCGGTGTGCACCAAGGGACGTGTGGTACGGGTGGGGCGGTGGACCAGCCGGGTGGTCATCGGCTCCAGCTCACTGATAGGAACAGCGGATGAGTACTCAGAGGGAGATCGCGGCGGCGGTCCGCGCGCTGGTCGCCGACCTGCTGCCGGTGCTGGCGCCGCACGCGATGCTCGACGCCGACAGCGGGCGCCTGGTGCTGCTGGTCGACGCCGCGCACGCGGACGTCTCCCTGGACGGGATCGTCACGATCTGCGCGGACGTGCCGCAGCACACCTGGCCCAGCCGGGTGCAGGACTGGCTCGCCGAGAAGCAGCGGCAGGTCGCCGACGCCGTCCGGGAGCGGCGCGAACTCGGCGAGGTCGAGACGCTGCTGCGGGTGCAGGTGGCGCCCCGCCTGCCCGCCGCGGAGCGCCGGCGGCTGCTCTGCACCGCGTACGGCGAGCTGCTGGACCTGGTGGTGGTGCTCGACCACGCCGACGGCGGGCGGCTCAGCCGGGAGCGCGCCGAGCGGCTGGTGCTGGCCGACCCGGGCGGGCACGCGCTGGCCAACACGTTGCGGATCGAGCTGCCCGCCTTCACGGTGGCCGAGCGGCCGCCGGCCGGCGGGGCGCCGGTCTGGGCGGTCGGCCGGGCCGGCAGTCCGTTCGCCACCAGCGCGCTGCTCGGCCTGGACCGGTTCCTGCCCGGCCCGTGCCCGTACGGCACGCTGCTCGGACTGCCCCGGTACGGCGAGTTGCTGCTCTGCCCGGTGGTGCCGGACCAACTGGCCCTGGCAGCCCGGGAGTTGGCCGACCAGGTCGGTGAGGCGCACCGGGCGGCCACGGACCGCTGCGACGATCGGCTGTTCTGGTGGGCCGAGGAGCGACTGTACGAGCTGCGCTTCGGCCGGCTGACCGGCCGGCCGAAGGTGCCCGCGCCGCTGCGCCGGCTGCTGCGCGGGCGTGGGCGGTGAGCTGACGACGGTCGGCATGGTCACCCGCGCACGGCCCGGTTGAGCAGCTCTGCGGCGAGCCGGCTGGTCCGCTCCCGGGTGCCGAGCGCCAGCCGGGCGGTGTCGATCCGGCCACCGGCCGCCAGGTGCCGGTCGTACGGCAGCCCGATCACCTCGACGCCCTCGACCCGCAGGTGCGCGCTGGCGGCGGCGAGGTCCAGCCGCGGGTGCGGGGTGGTCTCGGCCAGCACCACCACGGTGGTCGGCAGCAGCGGACGCGGCAGGCCGCTCATCCAGCTCAGCACGGTGTGGGTGCTGGTCACCCCCTCCACGCTGGCCGGTGCCACCAGCACCCGGGCCTGCGCGGCGGAGAGCGCGCTGCGGGCCAGCTCGCCGGGGAGTGAGCCGCAGTCCAGCACAGTGATCGCGAAGTACCGGCGCAGCGCGACCGCGACCCGTTGGAAGGTGGCCAGATCCAGCCGGGCGCCGATCTCCCCCCGGCTGCCGGGCAGCAGCCAGCCGCCCTCGGGCAGTTTGGTCAGATAGCCGAGCACCTGGTCGAACGGCATCGACGGGGTGATCAGCTGGGCGAGGTCGTCGAAGGTCCAGCGCAGCTCATGGGCACCGGCCCGGATCGGCAGCGAGCCCAGCGCCGGCTCGGCCTCCATCAGCAGCACCGGGTCGCGGCGGTAGTGCGTGAAGGTGGCGCCGAGCAGCGCGGCGACGGTGGTCTTGCCGGCGCCGCCGCGGATGCTGGTGACCGCGATCTGCCGGCCGGTGGTGACCGGTTGCTGGATCTCCCGGGCGAACCGGGCGGCCCGCTCGACCTCCTGGGCGGCCGAGGAGGAGAGCAGCCGGCGCAGCGCCCGGCCGGTCCGCACGGCCGCCGAGTCGCCGTTCCGGGGCTTGCCGCGGACCAGACCCAGCGCCGGGTCCAGGGTCGGCACCGGGCTGGGTGGTTCGACCTTCGCCTTCGCCAGCCGCGGGGCGAACCGGGCGGCGGGCGGCACGGCCTGGGCCGGCACGGCCGGTCCGTGCGCCGGCCTGTCCATCGGTCCGTCCATCGGGACGGCCGCCGGTACGGGTGCGGGCGCCGCGGCACCGCCGAGGTCGCCGAACAGGGAACGCTGCCAGTCGTCGGACACGGGTCCTCCCCCTTATCGGAACGCGCCGAGGAGCCGCGCGTACACGCCGAACACCCCGACC
The DNA here is from genome assembly GCF_055559155.1 of Kitasatospora sp. NPDC024654. Classification (NCBI taxonomy): domain Bacteria; kingdom Bacillati; phylum Actinomycetota; class Actinomycetes; order Kitasatosporales; family Streptomycetaceae; genus Kitasatospora; species Kitasatospora sp. NPDC024654. The sequence continues at coordinate 34,819 of NZ_JBVHLF010000066.1, read as the reverse complement.
GCGAGCGGGAACAGGGCCACGATGCCGATCGCCTCGACCAGGTCGGCGACCCGCCGCAGCCGGACCTGGACGTGCTCCGGCGGCTGCACGGCCAGCACCGCGAGCGGCAGCAGCACGAGCAGGCAGAGCACGATCAGCCGGGTGTGCGCGCTCCCGTGCGCGGGGTCGGGCCACACCGTCACCAGCCGGACCAGCAGCACCAGGGACGCCGCCAGCAGCGCGCCCACCTCGGCCACCAGCGGATAGGCCCGGGCCCGGGCCAGCAGCACCACGGCGGTCAGCACGGCCAGCAGCACGGTCCATGGTTCGCGCACCGAGACCAGCAGCCAGCCTGCGGCCGCCGCCGACCCGGCGCCGGCCACCGTGGCCAGCGCCAGCCCGCGGTGCGCGGCGGCCAGCGCGGTGGTCACCTCGTGCCGGCTCACCGAGACGCCGCCCGCCCGCCGGTCGTCCAGCCCGGTCAGCCCGGCGGCGACCAGCGCGAGCCGCGGCAGCACCCCGAGCGCGACCACCGAGCAGACCGCCAGCACCGCGCCCAGCTCCGCCTGCCCGCGCGGGTGCGGCGCGCCGTGCAGCAGTGCGGTGGTGACCTCCCACAGCACGGCGAGCGCCAGCACCGCCGCGCCGCCGACCAGCCCGCCGCGCCCGACCGGGGAGAACAGCCCCAGCAGCGCCAGGGTCAGTACCGCCACCCCGGCCAGCAGCCCCCAGCGCCCGGCCGGCGGCCAGCCCTGCGCGTCGGCCAGCGTCCAGGCGCCGAGCAGGCCGACCGCGCCGCCGCCGAGCAGCAGCGTGGTGCCCAGGCCGCGGTTGCCCAGCAGCCGGGCGGCCGGCACGCCGGCGACGGCCAGCAGCGCGGCGGCGCCGAGCAGCCAGCCGGCCGCGGCCGAGGTGCCCAGGTCGGCGACCGCGATCCGGCCGGCGGTCAGCGCCAGGACCAGCGCCACCAGGCCGGCGGTAGGCCGGCGGACCTTGGGGCGCCAGCGCCAGGAGCGCAGGTCGAGGTCGTCGGCCACTTCGTCGGTGACGTCGTGCACCACCGGGGCCGAGGGGGTGTCCTGGGTCCGGACCAGCCGCAGCACCGCACCGTCCGCGACGCCCGCCTCGGCGAGCGTGGTGTCCTGCGGGAGCACGCTGCCGTCGGTGGTGACCAGCTGGCGCAGCATCGGCCGGGCGGCAACCTGGTCGTTGAGCAGCGACAGCACCTCCGGCAGCAGCAGCCCGACCGGCTCGTCGGCGGGCAGCAGCAGGTCGACCCGCCGCCCGGTCCCGACCAGGGTCACCCGGCTCAGTCCGGCCGGGCGTTCCCCTCCTACCTTGATCATTTCGTGCTACCCGTCATCGTGGTGGTGGTCGAGCCGATGGTGGTCGATGTGCTGGTCGTGCCGGGCGTGCTCTTGTGCAGCAGCCGGTGCTCGACGAAGGACCAGCCGACGCACCCCGCGCAGAGCACCGCCGCCAGCGCGATCCCGCCGAACACCTTGCCGAGCTGCTCGTCGGTGGACCGCCGGGTCCGCATCGCACCGTGCAGCAGCGCGTCGCGCAGCCGCCGGCGGCGGACCGACACCGATTCCAGCAGCTGGCTGTCGAAGTCCCGGGCCGTCACAGCTCGCCCGGGACCGGCAGGCCGAGCAGGCGGCGCATCCGGGCGTACTTGGCGGTCAGCCGGTCCCGGGTCGCCGGGTCCAGCAGCGCGAGCCGGGCCGGATCCGCGTTGTGCGCGAGATCGGCCGCCTTGACCGTCAACGCCCCCGGCGTGGCACGGATCCGCGCGGCGTACTCCTCCGGGCTCTCGCCGGACCGCTTGGTGACGGCCAGCACGATCGCCCTGGTCCGGTCCGAGAGCGCGGCCTCGGCCAGCCACTCCGGCGACAGCGCGCCGTCCTCCACCGCGTCGTGCAGCCAGGCGGCGGCGATCTGCTCCTCGTCGCCGTCACGCTCGGCGGTACCCCGGGCGACCGCGGCGAGATGCTCGGCGTACGGGCGGCCGGCCTTGTCGACCTGCCCCGCGTGGGCGCGCCGGGCGATGGCCTCGACCTCGGACAGGGTCAGGCGGTTCGTCATCAGTCGTCCCGCGCCTCGTGTCGGAGCTTCTCGGTGATCCGGGCGACGAAGGCGTCGGCCTCGGCCCTGGTGATCTCGACGTGGTCGATGTCGTTGTGGCCCAGGTGGTAGAGCCGGAGGTACTCGGTGGGCTCCCAGCGCAGGTTCCGGGTGAACGCCTCGTCGTACTCGACGCCGTCGACCACCCGGCGGCGGACGATGCCGCTGGGCCGCTCGCGGGTCCGGCCCCCGGCCAGCAGGCCGTAGTAGGTGTACGACGGCAGGCCACGGGACGCCAGCACCTCGACCCGGGCGCCACGCTCGGCCAACCACCGTTCGAGCTCGGGGCCGCCGATCTCCCGCTCGCCGTCCGCCGCACAGAACGTGACCGGGCCGAACAGCGTGCCGGACAGCCCGGTCAGCACGGTGTGCTCGTCCAGCCGCACCTTGAACGAGGTCTCGGCCATCGTCGCGTCGGTCAGGTCGGCGCCGCGCAGGTCGCTCCGGCGGAGCATGGCGTCGCCGAAGACCGTGCCGCGGAAGCTCGCCTCCCTGGCGTCGACCCCCCACAGCTCGGCGCCGTACAGGTCCGCCCCGTCCAGCCGGGCGGAGCGCAGGTTCGCCTCGTCCAGGGTCGCCTTCACCAGTCCGGCGCCGGTGAGGTCGGCACCGGACAGGTCGGCCTGCTCCAGGTGCGCGCGCCAGAAGTCCGCCCGGGCCAGCGTGGTGCCGGTGAGGACGGCGGAGCAGAGCAGGGCCCCGGTGAAGTCCCCGTCCGAGAGATCGGCGCCGCGCAGGTCCAACTCCACGGCGTCCAGGGGTTCGTTCTCCGCGGCCGCCGCCCACTCCGTCAGCCGGACCGCCGCCTGCCGGTCCTGCGGGAGGGTCTTCGGGGACCAGTGCTCAGGGATACCAGATGACACGGTCTTCCCAACCCCTCTGCTCAATGACGGCCTTGAGGTCGTCGATCGCCGCCTGATCGGCGTTCCGTACGTCAAGAATGACGATGCGGTGCTTTTCCACAATCTGGTCGTCGAGCTTGTCGACGAACTTCTGATTGTCGGCAGGATTATAGGCGCCGCCGAACGGCTTGGAACGGTCGCGCTGATTGTTCAGCGGCGGCCAGTCCGAGTGGACGCCCTTGATGTCGTAGTACTCACCGGAAGTCGCCGAATGGAACTCGCCCTGTCCGCGGACGTCGGGGCGAGCGATGTCGGCCGGGAGCCGGCCCTGCTCGCGCAGGTCCAGGCCGACCCGGGCCTCGTCCTGCGAACCGGGGTTGACCTTGCCGCTCTTGTCCGGGTCCTTTTCCAACTCGCTGAAGTCGTACGAGTGGTGCTGCTCGATCTTCTGCAGGTGCTGGGCGAGGGCCGCCTTCTGCTCGGCGGTGAGCTCCTGCTGCGACGGAGTGTCGGGGCGGTCGAGCGCACCGCTGCCGCCGTCGTGGCCGGGCGTGCCCGGGTGGTCGTGACCGGCCGGCCCGGCCGGGGTGTCGTGGCCGGTCGGCGGGGTGCCGGGCGTGCCGCCGTCACCGGTGGGGTGGTGGCCGCCGTCGGGGGCGGTTCCGTCGGGCCTCGGGTGGTCGGTGCTGGGGTGGTGGCCGGCGGTGGGGACGTCGTGGCCGGCCTGGGTCGGAAGGTCGTGGCCGCCGGCCGCCGGCAGGTGGATCTCCCCGGCACCGGCCGGGACCGGGACCTTGCCGAACAGGTCGCTCTGCTCGGCCTTGATGGCGGCCAGCTCGTCCGGGGTGACCCCGGGCAGGCGCTCCTTCTCGTAGAGGACGTGGCCGTCCATCTTGGCGGTGAAGCTGTCCGGCGTGTGGAACTGCAGCTCGAAGGCCTGGCCGGTGGCCGGGTCGCGCCAGGTGGAGTTGATGCCCTTGTAGCCGGCGGAGTCCCAGGTGTTCTTGAAGGTGATGTTCTCGTAGCCCTGCGACCGCAGGTCGGCCACGGCCTGCTGGACACCGTGGGTGTAGTTGTCGGAGGGGATTTCCAGGGTGTAGCGGACCGAGTCCTTGATATTGGACAGCACCTCTGCCGGGGTGGCGTCCGAGTTGTTCATCAGGTCGGTGGCGACCTTGCGCTTGAGCGAGTCCTCGCCCTTGAGGCGGTACTCCAGACCGTTCAGCTTGGCGTGGTCCACCTGGCCGGCGATGGACTGCACGGAGTGGGTGAGCTTCGGCTCGGCGGTGCCGGCCTGCTGGAGGAACTTCTCGGTGGCGGCGTTGGCGGCGGGGGAGAGCTTGAGGCCGCCCTCACCGTGCCAGGAACCGTCGGGCTGGTTGCCCTCGGGGCCGTCGGAGCGGGGGGTGTGGTCGCCGGGGGTGCCGGAGCCGCCGTCGTGGCCGCCCGGGCCGCCGGAGTTGCCGCCCTCGTGCCCAGAACCGCCGTTGTGGCCCTCGCCGTTGCCGCCGCCCTCGTGCCCGGAAGTGCCGCCGTGCCCCGAACCGCCCTCGTGGTCCCCGCTGTTGCCGCTGTCGTGGCCGTTGCCGCCGCTACCGGTGTGGTCTGCGGCGCCGTGCTCACCGGTGTGTCCGGCGCTGTCCGGCAGGCTGCCGCCCGTGTGCACGGACGCCAGCTCCTGCGGGGTGATCACCTTCACCTGGCCGTCGGGCAGGTGGAGTTCGCCGTTGGGGTGGAGCACTGAGCCGTCCGGCAGTTTGAGCGAGCCGTCGGGCAGTTCGGTGCCGTGCAGGCTGGTGAGGTCGTCGAGGCCCTTGACGTCGGTACCCGTGAGGTGGTTGAGGGCGGCGGTCAGCTGCGCGACGCTGGGGAGCTTGCCCAGCACCGGCGAGAGCATCTTGCTGACGTAGGTCATCGGGTCGATGACCTCACCGATCCCGCCCAGCACGTTGAGGGTCTTGCCGGCCATGCCGGCCTTGCTGGCGGCTTCGCCGGCCTCGCCGATCTCCCCGAGCTTGCCGACCTTGAGTGGCGCGACCAGGCAGGTGAGGACGTTGAAGGTGACCGCACCCGCCGCCGTGCCCGGGTTCTGTTTCCATTCGTCCCAGGCGACCATGCTCTTGGCGAACGCGATGGGCGCGTTCTTGGCGTCGCGCAGCCAGCCGGGCAGCGCGGAGTCGGGGGTGGCCAGGAACGCCGGGTCGAAGTTCACGATGGTCAGGCCGAGGGCGAGTTCGCCGATGCCCTTCCAGGCCTGTTCGAAGTTCTTGAGGCCGCCGAAGCCGACCAGGGTGCCCAGGCCCTTGATGGTGCCCCAGACGCCGTCGACGATCAGGCCGTCCCAGACGAAGCTCTTCACCCAGTAGCCGACGTCCCAGATGTGGTGGGACTGCTCCTGAGTGCTGCCCCACGGGACCTTGGCACCGTCCAGCTGCTGGCTGGTGTAGCCGTACATGTCGGCCTTGTCGGAGCCGTCGTTGCCGACGTACCGGGTGCCCCCGAAGACCGCGTCGATCGCGTTGGCACAGGTCCGCTCGGCCGCCCAGAACGCGGCGACGGCGGCATCGACCTGCTTCATCAGGTCGTTGTTCCGGTCGACCTTGTCGCCGTCGTACGTCCAGTCGTGGTCGTTCTTCACGCTGTTGACGAAGGTGGTCGCCTGGTCGTGCAGCGACTTGAGCGTGGCCGCGATCGGCCGCACGTCGTGCGCGTACGTGGACAGCGCGGCGGCGACCTTCTCCACGTCCCCCGCGAAGTCGTCCGCCTGGGTCGCCACCGGCTTGGTGGTCGCGAACAGCTGCTCCGCCTCGGGAGCATGGTAGAAGGCCGACAGGCCCTGGAAGGTGGTATGGATCCCGGAACCGGTGGTGCGGATGCTCCCGGCATCCGTCTTCAGCGACGCGGCGTCCTGCTCCAACTGGTCCAGATCACCGACGAACTGCGGAATGTCATCCGGATCGATCACTTCCCGGCCTGCTTCCCGCCGGCGGGCGCCTTCCCGTTGGTCGGCGGGGTGGTGGCGATCGGCGGATCGGCCAGCGCCGCCGACTGCGCGTCCTGGGCCATCTGCAGATCACCCGTCAGATACGCCTTCGTCGCGTCCACCGCGCCCTGCATCGACTTACCGGTCCGATCCGCCAGGAAGTTCAGCTTCCCGTCCACCGCCTGCGCGAACTGCGCCAACGCCACAGCCACCAGACCCGCCGGCCCCTGGCCGCTGCCGCCGTCCTTACCGCCGCCGCTGCCGCTCTGACCGCCCTGACTCAACCCGCCCGCCGACGTCGCCGCACTCTGCAGATGCCCGCCGTACGACTTGGCCTGTCCAGCCAGACCGTCGGCAACCGTAGCGGTCCTGCTCAGCACACCGCCCACACCGGCCGGATCGATGTCCCACTGTCCCACGAAACGCTCCCCCGTGAATCACCCGAGCCCGAACCGCGAACGGGTCAACCGATCGCGTCCACCGCCGACTTGGCACGCGACAGGGTCTGCTGCGCCGTCCCGTCGTTCTTCTCCAACGTGCCCTTGACCAGATTGATGATCCCGCGCACCTCGGTCGCGGCCCGGTTCCAGCGCTGCTCCTTGCCCTGGTACTGGTCGGAGACCCCGTCGGCCTGGAAGTCGGACATCGCCGCCTTCACCGCCTGGTCGCGCTCGTTGATCACCGCTTCCAGCCGGGCGATGATCCCCTGCAGGCTGCCCTGCACCTCGCCCGAGGCAGCGGTGTCGTAGCTGCGTCGATCCGTGTTCGCCATTTCGAATTCCCCCGTGATTCCTAGCAGCTGGAGAACTTGGCCGCGTCGAAGTTGGCCGCGCCCATGGTGGAACGAGCGGTATCCGACATCTCGGTGTCACCGCTGCCGAACGACTGGTTCATACCGCCCTGACCGCCCAGGATCGCGCTCAGCGAGCCGTTGAGGTCGGCGGTGATCTGGTCCGCGCGGGACTTGAACGAGTCGAAGGCGATCCGCCCGGCGCCGTTGAACTTGCCCTCCAGCGGCTGCACCGAGGCGATCAACTGCTTGATCAGCGTGCCCAGGTCGTCACTCGACCCCTGAGTGTGCTTGATCAGGGTCGCCAGCGTCTGACTTCCCATATCGAACTTCACAAGCCATCCCCCGTTCGGCATGAAAGCTTCACATGACGTCAATCTCTGCCAAATTCACGGGAAATCGTTCACTAGCGAGCGATTTCCCAGCAAAATGGATATCAGCCCGGCCCACGTTCCTGCAACCCACTTCACCGGCAAGTATCGTCGCCCCCACCGACAACGGCGGATGGCGGCGGCAGGGCTCAGCCCAGGCCCAACTCGGCCGCGCCCAGCCCCGCGAAGTGCCGCTCGACCTCCGCCGCGCCCACCTCCGCCAGCGTGGCCGGCTTCCACCGCGGGTTCCGGTCCTTGTCGACCACCTGGGCACGGATCCCCTCGACGAAGTCCGGGTCGGCCAGCCCCGCGCAGGAGACCCGGTACTCCTGGTCGAGCGCCGCCCCCAGTGACGGCAGCCGGAGGGCCCGACGCAGCGCGGCCAGCGTCACCTTGAGTGCGGTCGGCGACTTCGTGCCGATCTGCCCGGCCGCCTCCTTGGCCTCGGTCACGCCGCTGTCCAGCAGCCGGGCGACGATCTCCTCGACGGTGTCGGCCGCGTAGCAGGTGTCGATCCAGTCGCGCTGCCCGGCCAGCTCCGAGGCGGGCACGGACAGCGCGAACTCGGCCACCGCGCGGGCCGGTTCGGTGTCCGACAGCGCGGCGGTGAAGGCCGGCAGCCGGTCGGACGACAGGTAGTGGTCGGCGAAGCCGCAGTACACCGCGTCCGGACCGGTCATCCGCCCGGCGGTCAGCGCCAGGTGGGTGCCGAGCTCGCCGGGCGCCCGGGCGAGCAGCCAGCTGCCGCCGACGTCGGGGACGAACCCGATGGTGGTCTCCGGCATTCCGACGTCGGAGCGCTCGGTGACCACCCGGACCGAGCCGTGCGCCGAGACGCCGACCCCGCCGCCGAGCACCAGCCCGTCCATCACCGCGACGTAGGGCTTGGGGTAGCCGGAGATCCGGTGGTTGAGCAGGTACTCGGCGCGGAAGAAGGCGCGCGCCGCGTCCCCGCCGAGCTTGGCGTCGTCGTGGAAGAACCGGATGTCGCCGCCCGCGCACAGCCCGCGCTCGCCCGCGCCGGTGAGCACCACGGCGGCGACCTCGTCGTCCCGTGCCCAGTCGGCCAGTACCGCGTCCAGCCGGCTGACCATGGCGTGGTTGAGCGCGTTGATCGCGCGCGGGCGGTTGAGGGTGAGCCGGCCCACCCGGCCGTCCCTACGGGCCAGTACCAGGTCGTCGTGGGAGGTCATGGAGGTAGCTCCTTGCGGTGAGCGGGCCGTGCCGCTGCCACGGTACGCGCCCGCCCGGCGCCCGTGCCGGGCCGCCCCGGCTCCGGGCCCGGACCGAACGGGCTACGACGCGCCGTCGCGAATCGGCCCGGGGCCGGGCGTCTTCGGCCAGACTGCTAAGCATGCTGGGGCTACCGGACCATATCCACGCCTTCCTCTTCGACCTCGACGGAGTGCTGACGCAGACCGCCAAGGTCCATGCCGCCGCCTGGAAATCGATGTTCGACGCCTTCCTCCGGGAGGAGGCCCGCCGGACCGACGAGGAGTTCGTCCCGTTCGACCCGGTGCAGGACTACGACCGGTACGTGGACGGCAAACCCAGGCTCGACGGCACCCGTTCGTTCCTCGCCTCCCGGGACATCACGCTGCCCGAGGGCAGTCCCGACGACCCGCCCGGCACCCGCAGCGTGTACGGGCTGAGCACCACCAAGAACGACCTGGTGCTGCGGCTGATCCAGGAGCAGGGCGTCCAGCCGTACTCGGGCTCGGTGGAGTACGTGCACCGGCTGCGGGTGCTCGGCCTGCCCCGCGCGGTGGTCTCCTCCAGCGCCAACTGCCGGGACGTGCTGAAGGCGGCCGGCATCGACGGCCTCTTCGACGTCGTGATCGACGGCACGGTGGCCAGGCGCGAGGGCCTGCCGGGCAAGCCGGCCCCGGACACCTACCTGTACGCAGCCCGCGCGCTGAACACCCCGCCGGAGCAGGCGGCGGTCTTCGAGGACGCGCTGGCCGGGGTGGAGTCCGGCCGGGCCGGCGGCTTCGGCGCGGTGGTCGGCGTCAACCGCACCGGTCAGGCCGCCGAGCTGCGGCAGCACGGCGCCGACCTGGTGGTCGACGATCTTTCCCAACTCATCGAGGGGGCAGCCGAATGACCGCACAGGAAGGCTTCGCGGTCGATCCGTGGGGCGTCACCGAGCAGCGGATCGATCTGGCGGGCCAGGCCCGCGGCGAGTCCATCTTCGCGCTCTCCAACGGCCACATCGGCCTGCGCGCCAACCTGGACGAGGGCGAGCCGCACGGCCTGCCGGGGACCTACCTGAACGGGGTCTTCGAGCTGCGCCCGCTGCCGTACCCCGAGGGCGGCTACGGCTTCCCCGAGTCCGGCCAGAGCGTCATCAACGTCACCAACGGCAAGATCATCCGGTTGCTGGTCGACGACGAGCCGTTCGACCTGCGCTACGGCGACCTGCACGGCCACCGGCGGTCGCTGGACTTCCGCGAGGGCGTACTGCGGCGCGAGGCGGAGTGGACGTCGCCGGCCGGGCGGACCATCCGGATCCGCACCGGACGGCTGGTCTCGCTCACCCAGCGCGCGGTCGCCGCGATCGAGTACGAGGTCGAGGCGGTCGGCGCCGCGGTGCGGATCGTGCTGCAGTCCGAGCTGGTCGCCAACGAGCAGCTGCCGGCCTCGGACGGCGACCCGCGCGCCTCGGCGGTGCTGGAGGCCCCGCTGGTGGCCGAGTCGCACCACGCCACCGAGACCCGGGCGACCCTGGTGCACCGCACCCGCTACAGCGGGCTGCGGGTGGCGGCCGGCATGGACCACGTGATTCACGGCCCGGACGGGGTCAGCGTCACCGCGGAGAGCCGCCCCGACCAGGCCCGGGTCAGCGTGACCGCGGTGCTGCAACCCGGCGAGAAGCTGCGCCTGGTGAAGCTCCTGGGCTACGGCTGGTCGGCGACCCGTTCGCTGCCCGCGGTGCGCGACCAGGTGGAGGCCGCCATCACCGCGGCCCGCTACTCCGGCTGGGACGGTCTGGTGACCGAACAGAAGACGTACCTGGAGGAGTTCTGGGCCTCCAGCGACATCGAGATCGACGGCGACGTCGAGCTGCAGCAGGCGGTCCGGTTCGCGCTCTTCCACGTGCTGCAGGCGGCCGCCCGCAGCGAGGAACGGGCCATCCCGGCCAAGGGGTTGACCGGTACCGGCTACGACGGGCACAGCTTCTGGGACACCGAGACCTTCGTGCTGCAGGTACTCACCTACTCGCTGCCCGCGGCGGTCGCCCAGGCACTGCGCTGGCGGCACACCACGCTGCCGCTGGCCCGCGAGCGGGCCGCCCAACTCGGCCTGCAGGGCGCGGTGTTCCCGTGGCGGACGATCCGCGGCGAGGAGTGCTCGGGGTACTGGCCGGCCGGCACCGCGGCGTTCCACATCGGTGCCGACATCGCGGTGGCGGCGGCCCGCTACGTCCGGGCCACCGGGGACGTCGACTTCGAGCGGGAGTACGGGCTGGAGCTGCTGGTCGAGACGGCGCGGATGTGGCGCTCGCTCGGACACCACGACGCGATCGGCCAGTTCCGGATCGAGGGCGTCACCGGGCCGGACGAGTACAGCGCGGTGGCGGACAACAACGTCTACACCAACCTGATGGCCCAGACGAACCTGCTCGCCGCCGCCGAGTCGGCCCGCCGGTACCCGCAGGAGGCCGCCGCGCTGGGAGTGGACACCGAGGAGACCGCTGCCTGGCGGGACGCCGCCAACGCGATGTACATCCCGTACGACGAGAAGCTGGGCGTGCACCCGCAGGCGGACGGCTTCACCGACCACCAGGTCTGGGACTTCGAGGGCACCCCGCCGGAGAAGTACCCACTGCTGCTGCACTACCCCTACTTCGACCTGTACCGGAAGCAGGTGGTCAAGCAGGCCGACCTGGTGATGGCGATGCAGGTCCGCGGCGACGCCTTCACGGCGGAGCAGAAGATGCGCAACTTCGCCTACTACGAGCGGCTGACGGTCCGCGACTCCTCGCTCTCGGCCTGCACCCAGGCCGTGATCGCGGCCGAGGTGGGCCAGCTCGACCTGGCCTACGACTACACCGCCGAGGCCGCCATGATGGACCTGCACGACCTGGGTGGCAACACCCGAGACGGGCTGCACATGGCCTCGCTGGCGGGCGCGTGCATAGCGTTGGTCGGCGGCCTCGGTGGCCTGCGCGACCACGGCGGGCTGATCTCCTTCCGGCCGCGGCTGCCCGCCGGCCTGGTCAGCCTGGCGTTCTCGATGCGGGTCCGGAACCACCTGCTGCACGTCCGGATCACCCACGACACCACCACCTACACCCTGCGCGAGGGCTCCCAGCTGCGGATCTCGCACGACGGGGAGGAACTGGTGGTGGTGGTCGGCGAGCCGCAGGAGCGGCGGACCACCAAGCCGGGTGTGGTCGAGCGGCTCAGCCAGCCGCCGGGACGGGAACCGGCCCGGCGCGCACCGCAGGCCGGGCCGAACGTGGGCGGTGGGCCGGGCGTGGAGCACCTGCCGGCCGAGTGAGCGAGAGGAGGGTTCCGCCATCGCGGCGGAACCCTCCTCTGCTCCGTGCTCACCCTCACCCGACGTGGATGAGGCCCGCCTCGCCGCCGCCGGTGGCGGTGCTGGTCGCCCAGCCCTGCTTGGCGCCGCCCACGAAAGTGTGGTCGGTGGCGGCGAAGCCCTGCTCCGCGCCCGCCACGACCGGCGGGTTGGCGGTCGCGATGCCCTGCTTGGCGCCGCCGACCACCACGTGCGCGGAGGCCGGCGCGGCGACGCCGGCGATCACCAGCGCGCCGACCGCGATGAGCAGGGTCTTGCCGAGCGTGCTCTTCATCAGTCCTTACCCCTCTCCTTGACCCCTCTGTCCTGGCCGGTCGTGGTGACCGGAGGGCTACTAAAGGTGATCACATGAGCGTGCCGGTCAAGGGGAGCACCCGCCGCCGCGCCGATCTGTCACCCGGACGGGGGCAGGACCGGGGGATCAGCCGCTCAGTGCCAGGTCCACTTCTGGTTGTTCCAGCCGTTGCAGGCCCAGAGTTGGACCTTGGCGCCGTTGTTGGGAATGGTGTTGGTGTCGCCGTCCAGGCATTCCCCGCCGTCGGCGTTCTGCAGGTTGGAGCCGTTCCAGTACCACCTCTGGTTGTTCCAGCCGTTGCAGGCCCAGAGTTGGACCTTGGCGCCGTTGTTGGGAATGGTGTTGGTGTCGCCGTCCAGGCACATCCCGCCGTCGCCGTTCTGGATGGTGTAGTAGCCGACGGGCATGCCCGCGACCGGCGTCCAGTACCAGTTCTGGTTGGACCAGCCGTTGCAGGCCCAGAGCTGGACTTTGGCGCCGTTTCCGTGGGGGATGGTGTTGGTGTCGCCGTCGAGACACTCGTTGCCGTCGTTGTTGGTGAACGCGGTGGTGTGGTACGTGGTCTCGGTGTTCGCGGGCGCGGCCGGCTCCCGCATCAACCCGCCACTGCCAGAAGGGAGTTGAGCGAGTGAGGAGAGATCGACCACCCGCGTCCCGGCGGCCGGACCGGCGGCCGGGAGCAGCTGGCCGGCGCTGTGCGGGACGGGGAGGGCCTGTGCCGTTCCAGCGGGGGCGACGGCCCAGGAGAGGGCGCCCAGTCCGAAGGCCAGGCCGAGTCCGAGTCGAGTCCTGCGCATGGTGCTGCCTCAATTCTCCGAGGGGGACTGCACGGAAGGAAATCTGCGCGCGGGCACACGTGTGCCCAGCGCCGTTGCGAGGCGGGCAGGGAGAGTTGGGAAGGGAGGGCGGGCGAATTCTTTTCGCTCGCAGAGTATTGCGCAGGCGATGAGAGGTAATCAAGGAGAATTAATTAGTGGGACGATAATCAAATTAGGGCCACACGTGGCGTCACTCTGATCCCTGGTCCCCGGACGTCGGCCGCTCGGGCGCGGGACGGGTGCGGTCACGCCACGCGCGGGATCAGCCGCGGTCCCACTGGATGACGTCCGCCCAGGCGGTCCCGTCCCGGCGCCGCATGGGGGGTGGCTGTTCGGCCGCCGGGTGGCCGAGGCAGATGATCAGCTCGGCGCGGACCTGCTCGGGCAGGTTGAGCAGCGTGCCGACCGCCGCCCGGCTGAACGAGGTGACCGGCCCGGCGCCCAGCCCGACGGCGTGCGCGGCGAGCAGCATGGTCGCGGTGGCGGTGCCCACGTCGATGTATGGGCCCGGGCTGGTCGCGGCGAAGCCGTAGCCGCTGACCCGGGCCCAGTCGACGCAGACCACGATCGCGGCCGTGGGGCGTTGCAGCATCCCCGGCGAGACCATCCGCAGGGCGCGCAGCAGCGCGGGGCGGGTGACGGCGACGTAGCGGTGCAGGCGGCGGTTGCCGGCGTGCGGGGCGTGGCGGGCGCTGTCGAGTACGGTCACCAGGTCCTCCCGCGCGACCGGGTCCGGGGTGAGGGCGCGGACCACGCGGCGGGTGCGGATCGCCTGCAGGACGGCGTCGTTCACAGGGTCTGGTCCAGGTCCAGCCGGGCGACCAGGTGCTCGGCCAGTGCTCGGCACAGCGCGTCGAGCCGCTCGGGGTAGCCGGCCGGGTCGCCGGCCCGGACGGACGTCTCCCCGACCCCGCGCCGGAGCTCGTCCAGCAACGGGTGCAGCTCGGCACCGGCCCGCGGGCCGATCATCTCGGCCAGCCGGCCCGCCGCGGTGAGCAACCGCAGCGGTGCGTACTCGGCCGCCTCGTCCAGCTGGATCCGGGCGGCCGAGAGCAGGTAGGCGAGGAGCTCGACCGCGTCCTCCTCGGTGAGCACGAGGGCCGGGGTCGCTGATGGTGCCGGGGGTACCGCGGGCGCTGGGGACACGGTCAGCAGTCTCCCGCCGGAGCGCCGCGGCGGCCTCCCGGGTGCCCGTCCGTACACCCGTTCCGGTGGCCGTCGTCCCGGTGCCGGTCGCGAGGCTTGACTTTGAGCGCGCTCCAGCTTCTAGCGTCGAAGGTATGACGAATCAGCAGCACGCGATCGGGTCCGGCTTCGGCGCTCAGAGCACGACCGAGGAGGTCCTGCGCGGGATCGACCTCACCGGGCGGCTCGCGATCGTCACGGGCGGCTACTCGGGTCTCGGGCTGGAGACCACCAGGGCGCTGGCCGAGGTCGGGGCCCGAGTCGTGGTGCCCGCCCGCCGTCCCGCGGTCGCGCTGGAGGCGGTCGCGGGGATTCGCGGCGTGGAAGTCGATGAGCTCGACCTCTCGGACCCGTCCAGCATCCGCGGCTTCGCCGAGCGCTTCCTCGCCGACGGTCGCACCATCGACCTGTTGATCAACAACGCCGGGATCATGGCCTGCCCGGAGACCCGGGTCGGACCGGGCTGGGAGGCGCAGTTCGCGACCAACCACCTCGGTCACCACGCGCTGGTCAACCGGCTCTGGCCGGCGATCGCGGCGGGCGGGGCGCGGGTGGTGACCGTGTCGTCCAACGGTCACCAGCTCTCCGGCGTCCGCTGGGACGACGTGCAGTTCGAGCGCGGCTACGACAAGTGGCGGGCGTACGGGCAGGCGAAGACGGCGAACGCGCTGTTCTCCGTACAACTCGACGCTCTGGGAGGGGAGTTCGGCGTGCGGGCGTTTGCGGTCCACCCCGGCGCCATCGTCACGGAGTTGGCCCGGCACGTTCCCAGGGAGGAGATGGCCGCCGCCGGTTGGCTCGACGAGGCGGGCAACTGGGCGATGGGTGGCTTCAAGACACCCGCCCAGGGTGCGGCGACCCAGGTGTGGGCGGCGACCTCCCCGCGCCTCGCGGGCCTCGGCGGGCTCTACTGCGAGGACTGCGACGTCGCCGAGATCGCTTCCGGTGACGCCGTGTTGACCAGTGGGGTGCGGGACTACGCGATCGATCCGGAGCAGGCCGCCCGGCTGTGGGCGCTCTCGGCCGAGCTCACCGGCCTCAACGCCTTCGCGCCGACCGGCTGAGGCCGACCAGCTGACCGGGCCCGCCCACGACGGTGTCGCCGGCGGGCCCTGGGCACTGCCGGTCTACAGCAGACCGCCACCGCCCGAGAGGCCGCCGAGCAGGCCACCGATGATCGGAAGGCCCCCGGCGGCACCGGAGTTGGCCCGGTGCTGGGCGCTGGCGGCGGTGGCGGGCCGGGCGTAGGCGGGCAGGGTGGTGATGGTCGAGGTGAGCGCGAGGGCTCCCACGAGAACGGCAAGGGCGCGGCGCATGGGCGGATCCTGTTCGACGGGCGCGGTCGGCGCTGAGGCGGACGTGACGTCGGCCAGCGTGCCCGCTCCCCGTCCCACCTGCTCGGCCACCACGCCGGTGATCACTCGTATGCTGCCGATCGGGGCGTCAGTAGGCGGAATGCTCACCGTCGCCCACCGGAGTCCGTCCGAATTGCGTGCATCACCCCCCTTTGCACGGGGATCAGCAGGGCGAGCGGATATTAAATTCGGATAAGAGATCACTGAGCCTCATACTGTTCCCGCCAGCGGCGCGTTCGCCGCCGCGGAGGCCTTCACACACCCTCAGTCAGAAGGAAACCCATGCCCTCTCAGCGCCTCATCCGAACCGCCGTCATCTGCGCGGTCCTGGCCACGGGGGCCACCGCGTGTGGCGGGCAGAAGGACGCCAAGGCCACCGCCGGTGCGGCTGTCGCCTCGGCTTCGGCCTCCGCCTCGGCTCCCACCTCGCCCGCCGCGAGCCCCACCCCGACCATGGCGACCGACTCGCTCACCGCGGAACAGATCTCGACGCAGGCGAAGACCGCGATGAGCCAGCTCTCCTCGATGAGGATCGCCGGCACCATGACCTCGGACGGGCAGAAGATGGGGATAGACATCACGGCCGACAAGCAGGGCGACTGCGACGGCACCATCTCCATCGGCTCGACCGGATCGATCGAGATCCTGCACACCGGATCCAACACCTGGATGAAGCCGGACGCGACGTTCTGGAAGAGCATGTCCGTCCAGGAGGGCTACGCGAAGGCCGGCGACACGATGGCGATGCTCTTCCAGGGCCGCTGGCTCACCGGTGGGCAGAACGACCCGGACCTCAAGGACGTGGGCTCCATGTGCGACTTGATGAACCAGATGACCAAGGACGACGGGTCGAAGAGCACGGTGACCAAGGGCACCACCGGTGTCACCGACGGAGTCCCGACCATCAGCCTCACCGAGACCGACAGCGACGACCCCACGCCCACCACCGCGTACATCGCCACCGTGGGCCAGCCCTACCTCGTCCGGATGGAGCAGAACGGCGGTGACAGCCCCGGTCAGATGGACTTCAGTGCCTTCAACCAGCCCGTCACCGTCCAGGCGCCCCCGGCCGACGACGTGATCGACTACTCGCTCTTCCAGCAGAAGGTCAAGGGCGCCTGACACCCCTCCCGGGACGGGGGGTTACCGGCGAGGGGGTCCGGTGGTCGGCCGAAAACGGTCGGCCGACCACCGGCCGGTCCGGCGAGAATGGCCGGATGGTAGCCACGTCGCCGCGAGGACCGGTCGAAGTCCCAACGGCTGTCACCGAGTTAGCGGCCGGGCGGCCCGTGCGGGCGGTCTGGCGGAACGAACTCGGCGGCCTGACCTTCCAGATCGGCCGAGGGGGCTCCCGGCAGTTCGTGAAGTGGGCGCCGGTCGGCAGCGGTGTCGACCTCTCGGCCGAAGTGGCGCGTCTGCGCTGGGCGGTGGGGTTCACCGTGGTGCCGCGCGTACTCGACGCGGGCGCGGACGAAACCGGGTCCTGGATCGTGACCGGTGGCCTGCCCGGGCGCACGGCGGTGGACGACCACTGGAAGCGTGACCCCGGCACCGCGGTACGCGCGATCGGTGCCGGGCTGCGCGCACTGCACGAGGAACTGCCCGTCGCGGACTGCCCGTTCGACTGGTCGGCCGAACGGCGCCTGGAGGCGGCGCGGGCACGGGCGGCGGCGGGCCGGATCAGTCCGGCCGACTGGCCGCAGGACCTACGGCGGATCGGTACCGCCGAGCGCGCGCTCGGGCTGCTCGCCGACGTCCCGACGGTCGACGGGCTCGTCGTCTGCCACGGCGACGCCTGTGCTCCCAACACCCTGATCGCCGACGACGGCAGCTGCAGCGGCCACGTCGACCTCGGCGCGCTCGGTGCCGCCGACCGCTGGGCCGACCTCGCCGTCGCCACCTGGAGTACGCGGTGGAACTACGGTCCGGGATGGGAGGAGCCGTTGCTCGAGGCCTACGGGGTCGCGCCGGACCCGGAGCGGATCGGGTACTACCGGCTGCTGTGGGAACTCTCGGACTGATCCGGTGGGAGGCGGAGGGCCGGGCCGTCGGGGGTCTTCGCGGCGGACCCGGCCCTCCGGGTGCTTGGTCAGGTCCCCCCGATCAGCGCTGGTTGGGGACGGCGGCGGGGGCCCGGTGCGGGATGATCCGCTCCAGGTAGCCGTTGTCGACCAACCACTGGACGTTGTAGCCCTGGGTGGGAGCGTCGGGGACCAGGGAGGGGTCGAGCTGGTACTGCCGCCCGAGGCCGGGCTGCTCGAACCAGGGCGCGATCGGGCCCGCGTAGACGGTGAACGGCTTCAGCACGCGGTAGTCGTGGTAGTTGCACGCCTCCGGCGGGGTGCTGTCGAGGCTGGCCGGCGGGATCGAGCGCTCGGCGTACGGCAGCCCCTCGGGCGCGAGGAAGGAGCCGAACTCGCTGCCGTAGCGGTCGATGTCCTGGCCGACCTGGAGGGTCTCCTCCACCCGCTTCGGCGAGCCGTCCGGGTTGAGGACGTAGCCGCTCTGCGGCGGGTAGTACCAGCCGCCGTTGGGGCCGGCCGCGGGGTTCCAGTACAGCTCCAGGAAACGCTGCGAGCTCAGGTGTCCGGTGCGGTGGTAGTACTGCAGCTCCTGGCCGACGACGCCCAGCACGGGCAGCCGCAACGGGCCGAGGCGCTTGTCGCCGTCGAGGAACTCCGCCGAGCACTGGCTCAGCGACTCGGTGACGGGAGCCCGGCGAAACGTGTCGCCGGTGTGGGGCGCCTGGGCCCCGGCCGGTGCCGGTGCGCCGGCGAAGAGGGCCGTCGTCGCGGCCAGGACCGCAAGGACGTGACGGATCTTCACGCAGTGTCCTCTCGACAGGGATCGGCGCGCCGCGGCGACGCGACCGACCGAACGAGCCACCCAGGGATCGTTACCCTGTGTAACCAGGTCAGGGCGTCAAGGGAACATAACGTGATGTATTGGGTCAATTCGCCCCGCCGCGGTGCCGGCGAAGTTCGGCAGAGTGGGCTACGGGCTGCCTCGGAGCCGGCGGCGGACATTCCGGTCACAGGTTCCGGGTCGCTTGCTACCGTCCAAGGGTTCGTGTAGGTCCGGATCGAGGGTGAAGGGGAGGTGGGGCTGATGACCGCGCTGAAGGCCACTGCGACGCGCAGCGCCCGGACCGCCCTCGCGTCCCGGGCGACGGTCTGACCCAGTCACCTCCCTCGCAGCCCCGCCGGAGCGCGAGTTCGCGAGGCGATCCCACACGAACCCCACCATGAAACGGATCTCCATCCCCTCATGCGCACCCGCAGCTGGATCACCCGCGCCGAGACGGGCGCCGACATCCCGGCGCTGTGCCTGGCCCCCGTCGCCGTACGGCCCGAGTACCAGAGGAGCGGCGCCGGTTCCGCGGTCGTCCGCGCCGCCCTCAAGGCGGCCAAGGAGATGGGCGAGTACTACGTCATCGTCCTCGGACACCCCACGTACTACCCGCGGTTCGGCTTCACCCGTGCCTCCGCCCACGGCATCGGACTGACCGTCGACGTCCCCGACGAGGCCCTGATGGCCATCACCCTCGACGAGGCCCACCCCGCTGCCCGGCGGTACCGTCCGCTGCGCGGCCCCCTTCGGGATCTGACCGCGCGACCCGTCGGGCGAGGTGCCCCGCCGCCCCGCCCGACGGGTCGCCGCGGGTGCCCGCGCCGCGCGGTGGACGGGAACGAACGACCCGCGTCAACGCCCGGTTGACAGATGGCGGTTGCGGCATATGACACCGCATCAGGTCTTAGAATCGACGACGCCCCCCGGGTTTCCCTGGGGGGCGTCGTTCGCGTCGCCACCGGGTCTGATTTCTTGGCGGAAACTCCCGGTGGCTCCTACCAACAAGCCGTTGTGCGGCTGTCGATGCTCTGAGTTTAGCGCTCCTCGCGGCGCGCTGGCAGGGCGATCGGGAGCTCGGACGGCGACAGGGAGGTTCCCGTGTCCGCCACCACCTGCCTCAACTCCCCTCAGGTCCCCGTGGCTTCGGGCGTGTCGCCCGCGCACACCTTCCGGGACCGGCTCGGCCAGTGGCTGCAGAACAAGCCTTCCGGCGGCCCCTGGAAGTCGATCGGCCCGGCGTTCAGCGCCTTCCTGATGCACGCCGCCCAGCGCGCCGACTGGGACGGGACCAACATCCACCGCCCGCCGTCCAGCGCCTGGTTCGCCAACGCCGCCGGGACCTCGCGGGACAGCATCCCCCGCTTCTACCGGGCCGCCGAGGCCGCCGGGTTGATGAGGTTGCGGTACGGCCCGGACGGCGTGCGGGTGCGCGGTTACGCGGTCGTCCTGCCGCCGTCCGGCGCACCGGACTGGGCGGCGGCGCTCGCCGTGCTGCGGGCCGACCGACGGCGGATCCGGCAGGAGCGGGTGCGGGCGGCGGCGAAGGGGGAGATGGTGGAGGCGGCACCGGTCGTACCGGTCGTACCGGTCGTACCGGAGAAGTCCGCACCGGCGCCCGTGCAGAAGCCGGCACGTGCTGACCTACCCCGGCCGCGCGGCCCGGAGGCCAAGTCCGCACGTGCCGACTTGGACAAGTCCGCACGTGACGGCGGTCAAGTCAGCACGTGCGGCAACGACCAGGAAGTCCCTTACCGGGAAAGAACGGCTGAGGTAGTGGGGACGGTAACCCTTACGCGCGCGCGAGCCGAGGCGGCGGAAGGGGCGCCGGACACCTGGGGCAGTCCGGTGCAGGTCGCCGCCCGGGCGGCGGTCCGGCAGGCCATCGCCGCCGCCAAGGAGAAGCTCCTGGGCACCCGACGGCGATGGTGAGCCCTCACACGTACCGGCGGATGATGTCCTCCAACGAGTCGCCCTTCGGTACCTCGCCCTCCGGGGTCAGTCTGTCCACGGCCTGGGGAAGGGACTGGGCCAGCCGGGCGGCCGCCTCGTCGGTGCTGAGGCCGGCGGCCTCGGCGACCTTCCGCAGGGCGTCGTCGGGGGAGCGCCTCCTTGAGCTGGGCGCCGGTCGCGGGCTGGTTGGTGCCGGTGCCCACCCAGGAGTTCTTCTGCGCGGTGAGTCCGGACTTGTCGAGCAGGCCGAGCGGGCTGGTGAGCGGGTTCGCGCCCGCGCTCTGGCCGCTGCCGCCGCTGTGGCCGTCGCCGGGGGAGTGCAGGAGGGTGCCGACCAGGTTGGCGCCGCTGCCCTGCTGGCCCTGCTCGCCGCCCAGGAGGCCGCCGAGCAGGCTGCCGAGGTTCGTTCCGGCCGTGATCGTTGCTCCTTTCGTGCCTTTCTCCCAAGGTCCCGCAGGCCGGTGGGCTCGCCACCTGGGGCGGAGGACGGGGCGGTGCGGGTGCGGAGGGTTCTGTCACAACGCTGCAACAGGCGCGACTCGATGGGGAGTTCGGCGCGTCGGGAGGTGTGACGTCGGGCCGAGGGGTCCGGCGGATGTCGTCCGTAGCGTTGGGAGAACCTTGATGTCGTCTCGTCGCCTCGTTCTTGCCGTGTTGATCGCCGGCGCCGGTCTGGGGGTGACCGCCTGCGACCCGAACGCGGTTGCCGGCGCCGGTGCGTCGCCGAGTGGTGTCGCCGTCACGGCGTCGGCGGCCGGATCCGCTTCGCCTTCCGGGGCCGCGTCCGGGTCCGGGTCGGCTGTGCCGTCGGCTCCGGCGTCCGTGTCGGCTGTGCCGTCCGTGTCGGCGTCCGTGTCGGCGTCGGCGTCGGCGTCCGCGTCGGCCGTCCCGTCACGGGGGCCGTCCGCCTCGCCGACTGCGCGGCCCAGCAGGCCGGTTGGCAGCCCGTCCCCGGTGGCGCCCAGCCCGACGGTGGTGGCGCAGCCCTCCGCCAGCTCGGTCTGCCCGCCGACCCCGGCCGGGCACGTCGTGGTGCACGTGGTGTCCGCCACCACCACCCAGCTCACCGCCAACCCCACCACGTTCGTCTGCGGCGGCGATGACGACGGGCACTACGAGTGGTCCGACCAGAACACCGTCAACTACCGGCTGTCGCCCAGTGCGACGGCCCTGCTCTACAAGAAGTACGACATCTACCAGCGGGTCCAGGTCCCGCTGGCGGACGCGGTCAAGGCGATCAACCTCTGCGCTACCCAGCCCGCCGCCGCGCAGCCGTACCAGTGCTACGAGACGTACGACCTCCAGGTCGACGGGAGCGGGACGGTGGTCGCGATCAACGAGATGTACCACCCGTGAGCTGGGATCTTGCCTCTGAGGCACATTGCTTGCCTGCTGGGCACGGCGGGTGTCCACTGGAGGCATGACCAACAGTGAGGAGGTGCCCGGGCTCGGCGCCCGGTTGCGCGACCGGCGCCTCGGCGGCCGGCTCACCCTGGAGGCGGCCGCCGCCCGGGTCGGACTCTCGCCAGCTTATCTCTCGCGCCTGGAGACCGGGCGCCGGCAGCCCTCGCTGCCGGTGCTGCTCGGCCTGGCCCGGCTCTACGGCACCACGGTGGCGGGGCTACTCGGCGAGCAGGCGGTCGAGGCCGACCCGGTGGTCCGGGGCGGTGCGATCGAGCCCGGGCGGGCCGGCGGCTGGGGATACCGGCGGGCCGGGACGCCCGGGCGGGCGATGCAGGCGCTGCACATCCAGGTGCCGGCCGAGCTGCAGGACGCGGTGGTCCGGGTGCATCCGGGGGAGGAGTGGCTGTACGTGACCAAGGGGCGGCTGCGGCTGACCCTCGGTCGGACCGTCCACCTGCTGCTCCCCGGCGACAGCGCGCACTTCGACTCGCTCACCCCGCACTGCATCGCGGCCGACTCGCCGGAGGGTCTGGAGCTGCTCTTCGTGCACACCCTGCTGCAGAGCCCTTCCGGGGAGCTCTGCCTGGGCATGTCGGTGCGCACACACTAACCAAATGTGTGCGCACACACCGATCGGGTGGGTGTGGCACGCATCGACCTGAGTGCGTGTGTGTGCACACACTGGCCAAGTCTGTGTACACACACCGATCGAGGAAGGACCGTTGGCGATGGCCGTTCAGCACCACCGTCCCCCGCAGTACGCGCCCACCACGGACGCCGGCAAGCGCACCGACCACCGGGTGGCGATCCGGGTCTTCATCTACATGGCCGCCGCGCATGGCTTCGGCGGCTTCCTGTACCTGCTGTTCTACCTGGGCGCGCATCGCTGAGCCGTCGTCAGCGGGCCGCCGGCAGTGGTTCGCCGGTCAGGGGATCGCTGTCAGCAGTTCGCTGTCAGGAGCTCAACGAGCACGTCGAGGCCGCGCTGGAAGGCGTGCTCCGGGGGCGTGCCGAACCCGATCACCAGGGAGGGCGGCAGGCCGTCCGGCTCGGCCAGCGGGTGGCGGAACCGCGACAGCACGTCGAGGGCCAGACCCTGTTGCAGGGCCTGCTCCTGGAGGTCCGGTTCGGACGTCCGGCCGGCTGGGAGGCGCAGCAGCGCGTGCAGGCCGGCGGCGATCCCGTTCACCTGGACGCGCGGCACGGCCGTCGGGAGCGCGGCGACCAGTCGGTCGCGTCGGCGGCGGTAGCGCAGGCGGGCTCGGCGGACCTGGCGGTCGTAGCCGCCCGACTCGATCAACTCGGCGAGCGCCAGCTGCTCCAGCACGCTCGACTGCCCGTCCGCGCGCGCCTTGCGGGCCGCCAGCGGCGCCACCAGGTCCTCCGGCAGCACCAGCCAGCCCAGCCGCAGGCCGGGTGCCAGGCTCTTGCTGGCCGTGCCGGCGTAGACCACGCGCTCCGGGTCGAGCGCCTGCATCGCGCCGACCGGCTGGCGGTCGTAGCGGAACTCGCCGTCGTAGTCGTCCTCGATCACCAGGCCGCCGGTGGCTCGGGCCCAGTCGAGGGCGGCGGCACGGCGGGCCGGGTGCAGGGGGGTGCCGATCGGGAACTGGTGGGCGGGGGTGAGCAGGACCGCGCTCGTGCCGTCGGTGGGCAGCAGATCGGTGCGGGCGCCGTCGGCGTCCACCGGGAGCGGCACGGTGGACGGGCCGGCCGCCTCCAGCAGCTCGCGGTGCACGCGCAGCCCGTACGACTCGACGACCACCGGCCCGGTGCCGCGCGCGTGCAGCTCGGCGCCGAGCAGTGCCAGACCCTGGGCGAAGCCGCTGCAGAGCAGGATCCGTTCGGGATCGGCCCGCACGCCGCGCACCCGGCCCAGGTAGTCGGCGAGCGCGCGGCGCAACTCGTAGCGGCCGAGCGAGGTGGAGTAGCCGAGCGCGTCGCGCGGGGCGCGGGCCAGTGCGCGCCGGGTGGCGGCCAGCCAGGCGGCCCGCGGAAAGAGGTCCAGGTCGGGGCGGCCGGGGCGGAAGTCGTAGCGGATCGCGGCCTCGGGCGCCGGACGGGGGACCGGACCCGGGCGGCGGGTCGGGGCGCGGTCGGCGACGGTCGTGCCGGAGCCCTGCCGGGAGACCAGCCACCCTTCGGCGGCCAGCTGGGCGTAGGCCTCGGCGACGGTGTTGCGGGCTATGCCCAGATCGGCGGCGAGGGCGCGGGAGGAGGGCAGCCGGGTGCCCGGGGCGAGGCTGCCGTCGGCGGTGGCCTCGCGCAGGGCGTCCTCCAGGGCGGCGCGCAGGCCGAGGCCGGCGGTTCGGCGGACGGTGAGGTCCAGGTGGAGGTCGCGGCCCAGGGCGGGTGCGGCCGCGGGAGCGGGGGGCCGGGCCTGGTCGGGGGTGGATGGGTGCCGCTGAATGGCCCAAGAATTCATACTGCAAATGAACCACGGGGGCGGGACACTTCACCCCTAGGGTGTCTCTCATGACGACTACTCAGATCACTCAGGCCACTCGTACCGTTCCCGCCCCCGACCTCCGGCTCGCGCTGCCGCAGGCGGCCCCCGACGTCTACCGGGCGATGCTCGACCTCACCAAGGCCGCCTCCACCGGGCTCGACCCGGTGATCGCCGAGCTGGTGAAGACGTACGCCTCGGTGATCAACGGCTGCGCCTTCTGCCTCGACATGCACACCACCGACGCCCGCAAGGCCGGCGAGGCCGAGCACCGGCTCTACACCCTGCCGGCGTGGCGCGAGACCCCGTACTTCACCGCCCGCGAGCGGGCCGCGCTGGCGCTGACCGAGGCGATCACCAAGATCACCGAGGGGCACGTGCCGGACGCCGTCTACCAGGAGGCGGCCGAGCAGTTCGACGAGCAGGAACTGGCCCGGCTGATCGCCGCGATCACGACGATCAACGCCTGGAACCGGCTGGCGATCAGCACGCGGATGAGCCCGGCTGCGAAGGCCGGCGCTTGATGGGGGCCGAGCGGCCGGCCGTGCAGCAGGAGCGGGCGCGGCGGTTCCACCGGTTGCACCACGGTGAGGGGCCGCTGGTGCTGGCGAACGTCTGGGATCCGGGCAGCGCCGTGCTGGTGGCCGACGCCGGTGCCACGGCGATCGCCACCACCAGCGCGGGCGTCGCCTGGGCGCTGGGTGCGGCGGACGGTGGCGGGCTGAGCCGCGACCAGGTGGTCGAGCTGACCGCCCGGGTCGTCGCGGCGGTGGACCTGCCGGTCACCGCCGACCTGGAGGAGGGCTTCGGCGCCACCGCGGCGGAGGTCGGGCGGACCGTCGAGCTGGTGCTGGCGGCCGGCGTGGTCGGGATCAACATCGAGGACGGTCGCGAGGGTGGCGTCCTTCGTCCCGTCGAGGAGCAGGTGGCCCGGATCGCGGCCGCCCGGGCTGCTGCCGACGCGGCGGGGGTCGAGCTCTTCATCAACGCGCGGACCGACGTCTACCTGCGCCGGGTGGGGGAGCCCGAGGAGCGGCTGGAGCACGCGCTGGCCCGGGGCAAGGCGTACGCGGCGGCGGGTGCGGACGGGATCTTCGTGCCGATGGCGAGCGACGTCGAGGACATCGCGGCGCTGGCGGCCGGGCTGCCGCTGCCCCTCAACGTGCTGGTCGGGGAAGGGTGGCCGACGGTGGCCGAGCTGGGCGCGCTGGGCGTGGCCCGGGTCAGCCTGGGGCCCGGCCTGAGCAGGGCGGCGTACGGGGCGGCTCGGCGGCTGGTCGAGGAGGTGCTCGGAAGCGGGAGCTACCGTGCGCTGGAAGGGGCTCCCTCGACGCAGGTGTTCAACGGGCTGTTCGGCTGAGGCGGGTCGGTGGGTGGGGGCGCCCCGGCGCGGGGTGGGCTGGCCCCCGCCGGGGGATCCCCATCGGGTGACGGGATGTCCGCATCGGCACCAGGAGTTCGCCGGGGCTCCACCAGCCCGGCACCGTGGTCGGCGACGATGAGGGGCGTCGTCCGACCACGTCCTGAAGGAGGTGCGCCCACGTGCACACCCTGAGCACCATCGACTTCCTGACCCGGCTCGGTGTCGGGGTGGGCTGCGGCGCACTGATCGGCGTCGAGCGGCAGTGGCGGGCCCGGATGGCCGGCCTGCGCACCAACGCGCTGGTCGCGGCCGGGGCCACGCTCTTCGTGCTGTACAGCGAGGCGGTGGTGGACCCGGGCAGCCTCACTCGGGTGGCGTCCTACGTGGTCTCCGGGATCGGGTTCCTGGGCGGTGGGGTGATCCTGCGCGACGGGGCGAGCGTGCGCGGGCTCAACACCGCCGCCACGCTGTGGTGTTCGGCGGCGGTCGGGGTGATGGCCGCCTCGGGGCACCTGATGTTCGCGGTGCTGGGGACGTTCGCGGTGCTGGCGGTGCACCTGGTGCTGCGCCCGGCGGGCCGGCTGATCGACCGGGTGCCGCAGGATGACCCGGACGTCGAGGGCGTCCGGGCCAGCGTCCACCTGCTGTGCCAGCGCAAGGCCGAGACCCAGGTGCGGGCGCTGCTGCTGCAGGCCATCGGCACCGCCGGACTCACCCCCACCGGCCTGCGCGCCAAGCGGCAGGGCGAGGACAGCACCCTGCTGCGGGCCACCGTGGCGATCACCGGCGACCCGGCCCGCGCGCTGGAGCAGCTGATCACCCGTCTGTCGCTGGAGCCCGGGGTGCGCGATCTGCACTGGCACCTGGTGGAGGAGATGCAGGAGTCGGAGCAGGAGGGGATGGCGTGAGCGGCGCTCTCGGGGGTGAGCGGGGCTTGCGTTCGTGAGCGGTGCTCTCTGAGGGGGGTGATGCTCTCTGGGTCGGGCAGTGCTCTCTGATGTGAGCGGCGCTCTCTGATGTGAGCGGCGCTCTCTGGGGTGAGCAGTGCTTTCCGGGGTGGGCGGTGGGCTCTGGAGTGAGCGGTGCTCACCTGGGAGAGCAGTGCTCAGGCGTTGCTGGGGCCTGGTGAAGTGGCGTCAGCGGTGGAGGAGGAGCAGGGCGACGTCGTCCGGGCGGGAACGGCGTTCGGTGACGTTCAGGGTGAGCAGGTCGGCCAGTTGTTCCAGGGCGCGGTAGGGGCCGACCCGGGTAGGGCCGGCTCGGCGGTACCAGAGTTCCAGGCCGCCGAGCATCCGCTGCACCGACTCGTCGTAGTCCTCGGAGCGGTCCTCGACCAGGCCGTCGGTGTAGGCCAGCAGGGTCTCGCCGAGGCCGAGCTGTTCGATCGTGAGCGGGTAGTTGATCGAGGGGTCGACGCCCAGGGGCGGGCCGCCCGGGAGGTCCAGCTCGATCGCGCGGCCGTCCGCGATCCGGACCGGGGCCGGGTGGCCGGCCCGTGCGCCGTGGATCGTGCCGTTGCCCAGGTCGAGCGTCAGGTAGAGGCAGGTGGCGAAGAGGTCGGTGTCGAGCTCGGCGAGCAGCCGGCTGGTCCGGGCCAGGGTGGCGGCCGGGTCGTGCCCGTCCGTCGCGTACGCCCGCAGTCCGCTGCGCAACTGGCCCATCACCGCGGTGGCCTCGGCGTTGTGCCCCTGGACGTCGCCGATCACCACGCCGACCCGCCCCGAAGGCAGCGGGATCAGGTCGTACCAGTCGCCGCCGATCTGCATGCCCTCGGTGCCGGGCAGATAGCGGGCCACCGAGGTGAGCCCGGGCAGCCGTGGCAGGGTGCGCGGCAGCATCGCGCGCTGCAGCTCGGTGGCGCGCTGGTAGTGGGTGTCGTAGAGCCGGGCCCGTTCCAGGGACTGGGCGAGCACGCCGGCGAACGCGGAGTAGAAGGTGCGGTCCTCGCGGCTGAAGGCGCGCTCGGTGGCGAAGGTGATCAGGCAGGAGCCGACCTGCCGCCCGGAGGCGACCAGCGGCAGCACCGCCCAGGCCGCCGGTCCGCCTGCGGCCGTCGCCGTCCCCGGCTCGCTGAACAGCGGCACGGACCGGGCCGGCGCCTGCTCGGCGGTGGCCTCGCTCTGGTGCAGCCGGTGCATCTCGCTGCGGTGCGGCCCCCCGTAGACCGAGGGTGAGACGGGCAGCAGCCGGCCCTCGTCGACCACGTCGAGCGCCAGTTCGGCCGCGCCCAGCGCGGGTCGGGCCACGTCGGTCAGCGCCGCGGTGACGTCGCGCACCCCGACCGCGCGGGAGAGCGCACTGGTCAGCGCGAGCAGCAGGGCCGAACGGGCGCCGGCCCCGGCGTCCGAGAGCCCGGCGTGCGGGAGGCCGGCACCCGAGCCGACCGCCTCGGCGGACGGGCCGCCGTCCGCGCCGGCCGGGTGGTGGTGCTCGGTGAGGAGGCCGGCGATCCGGACCGGGCGGCCGTGCACGTCGAGCAGCACCTCGCCGCGCTCGTCCAGTCCGGCGACCGTGCCGTCCGGGCGCAGCGCGCGGTAGGTGAGCCGGTAGCGGCCGCCGCGGGCCAGTACGTCCACCAGGGCGGCCTGGACGTCCGGCAACTCCTCGGGGTGGACCAGGCTGGTCAACTCCGGGGCCGGGTAGGGGCCGGGGCCGTCCGGCGGGGTGCGGCCGACCAGGCGGTAGGCGGCGGCGTCCCAGGCGCTCTCGCCGGTGACCAGGTCGCGTTCGAAGACGCCCGCGTCGGCGGCCCGGACGGCGCCGGCCAGCATCGGTTGGTGGTCGGCGGCCGGGTCGGGCGGCTCGGCGTGGGTCCGGACGCCCTGCGCGCTGCCGGTACCGGACTGCGCCTGCGCCAGTAGGTGGGCCAGGCGGTGGGCGCAGGCCTCCGCGATCGCCTCGAGGGCCTCCAGATCGCGGCGTGGGACGGTGCCGCGGTGGGCCAGGGTGAGCGCGAGGACGCCGAGGTCCTGGTCGTCCACCAGCAGCGGCAGGGCGACCACCGAGATCAGGCCGGTGCCGCCGCCCGCCGGGCCGCGCGGGAAGGCCCGGCTGGTCTGCTCGGGGCTGAGCAGCACGGGCGCGCGCCGGCGCAGGGCGGCGGCGACGGGCAGGTCGTCGGCCCGGTCGACGGTGGCGTAGCGGCGGTGCGCCCAGTCGGGCAGGCCGCTGGAGACCGTCAGTCGGAGCGCGCCGGAGCCGTCCAGCAGGTAGATCGCGGCACCCTCGCGGGTGACCCAACCGGGGCCCTCGGTGAGCACCGCGCCGAGCAGTTCGGAGGCGCTGGCGCAGCGCAGCAGGCTGCGGATGCAGGCCACGGTGGAACGGGCCGAGCCGCGGCCGCGGTGGGCGGGCGGCTGGTCGGCGGAGGTCGGCAGCCAGGGGGAGGTCAGGTCCATCGGGATACCCGGCCCTTCCGCTCCTGGGGCGTACCGCCGGGCCGGAGGGCGCCGGCGGGTGGTTCGACTGCCGTGAGTGACAGTGAATATCCTATTTGGTCCGGATGTAAATGTGGGGTGGCGAGGTCCGCGGGAGGGGCGGGGCGGTCGCTACTGGCCGTCGGCCTCGCCGTAGCCGGGCTGGGGGCGGGCCGGGACGTCGCCGAGGGTGCGCAGGCCGCGGACGATCGCCAGGGTGCGGCGGACGGCGGTCCAGCCGGTGGGCTGTTCGGGGGCGGTGGCGTACCCGGTGGTGGAGCAGGCGTTGGTGGTGGGCGTCGAGCCGGCACGCGGGGCCGGGACGGCGCCGGCGTCGGTCGGACGGGCGGACTGGCGGGCGGTGCTCGGCTGCGTCATGGGCCCTGGTCCTCTGCGCGTGGCGGTCTCGGTGGGGGACGGTAGTCCCGTCGGATGAACACACCGTGAGGTGCCCGGTTGGTTCCCCTGCTAACCGATCTCGTCGCTGGGCCAGTTACGCAGGCCGCCGGTGAGCACGCCGACCAGCCGTCGCTGGGTGACCGCCAGGTCCTCCGCGAGCTGGAACCCGCCGCCGATGGTGAGCGAGGCGAAGCCGTGGGCGACCGCGCGGACCGTCCGAGCGGCGTGGATCGCCTCGGACCGCTCGATCCCGTAGTCGCGCAGCACCTCCAGGATCGTGCCGACCAGCCGGGCGGCGGCCTCGAGCAGCTCGTCGTCGGGCTGAGCCGGCGTGGCCTGGGGCAGCGCGGCGTAGCGGTGCGGGTGGTCGGTGGCGTAGCGGTGGTAGCCGCGCAGCAGGGCCTCGATGGCGGCGTCCTCGGTCCGGCCGGCGGTCTCCCGGGCGAGCAGGTCGGCCAGGTCGGAGGTGACCCGGACGGCGACCAGTCGGCGCAGTGCGCCCAGGCCGCCCGGCACGTGCTTGTAGAGGGACGGTGTGGCGACGCCCGCGCGGGCCGCCACACCGGCCAGGGTGAGCGCCTCCAGGCCCTCGTCGTCGATCAGCGCCAGGGCGTGGTCGACCACGGCGTCGGGGGTCAGTCCGACCCTGGGCATCAGGCCACCTCGCTGAGGAACGGGAGCAGGGCGTCGGCGGTGGCCTGCGGGAACTCCGCCATCGGGTAGTGGCCGGCGCCGTCGATCATCACCCTACGGGCCCGCTGCGCGCTGGCCGTCAGCGCGGCGACCTGCCGGTCGGCGACCAACTCCGGCTTCGGGAAGTCGGGGTCCTTGGCGCCCATCAGCACCAGGGCCGGGCATCGCACGTCCTGGGTCCAGCCGAGCGGCGAGGAGTCGCCGGTGACGTAGCCGCGGGTGGCCTGGCGCCGGCCGGGGGTACGCAGGGCGGTGACCATGCGGGCCCGGTAGGCGGCGAAGTCGGCGGGCTTGCGGGTGGGGTAGGCGTGGTTGAGGTACGTGCCCCAGGTGCTCGGGAGGTTCAGGACCAGCGAGCCGAGCAGCTTGGTGAGGACGCGCTGGAGGGCGCCCGGCGGCGGGACCTCGATGAAGGCGTCCACCAGGACGATCCCGGCGGCGCGGTGCGGCGCGGTGCCCGCCGCCCTGACCACGGTGGCGCCGGTGTAGGAGTTGCCGACCAGGGTCGCGCGGTCGAGGTCCAGGTGGTCGAGCAGCGCGAGCAGGTCGGTGGCGAGGGCGGCGGGGGAGTAGTCGTCCCAGGCGATGGAGGAGTCGCCGAAGCCGCGCAGGTCCATGGTGATCACTCGGTGGCCGGCCGCGGTGAGCAGCGGGCGCAGGTGACGGTAGACGGTGCGGGAGTCGAGCATGCCGGGAAGGAGCACCACCGGTCTGCCGGAGCCGCGGGTGTCGTCGAAGGCCACGGTGCCGCCGGGGACGTCGAGGTACTGGGTCCGCGGGGTGAGGGCGTCGGTGCTGGAGTCGGTGGACATGGCGGCCTTCCTGGCTGTCGAGGTGGCTGCTGACAGCCACAAAGCTAAGGCTAATAGCCTTAGCTGTCAACGCTCTGTGGCCCGATCGCGAGGCTCGTATCTACGCGCGCTCGGGGCCTCAGGAGGCCGCGCGGGCCTCAGGGGAGCGGCTTGGAATCACGGGCTTCTGGGATTAACGTTTGATAACGCAGCGCGGTCGGCAACGCCGTACCCGAACGGCACCGTGCGCCGTCGCCCAATCCGCGACCCAGCCCGAGGGCGGGGTCGCAGAGCCGGGGAACCACCGTTCCTTGGGGTGAATCGGACCGGCCCCGGCCGGACCGTAGGAGACCTTCCTGCTCCGAACCCGTCAGCTAACCCGGTAGGCGCGAAGGAAGGAAAGGAGCGCGCCCCCGTGGCGTCGACGCACACCCCGGAGAGTCGCACCCAGGCCGGAGGTACTCAGCTGCTCGACTTTCCGGACGGGACAGGGCTGCAGGACGGAACGGAGCCGGCGCCCTTCGGGCCCGAGCAGTCGACCGTGGGCGAGGAGGCCGCGCGGCACCGGTTGCCCCGGCAGAGCCGTAGCGGCGCGCCGGTGCTCGGCGTGACGGCGATGGCCGCCGCCCTTGGGGCCACCGGGTTCTCCGCCAGCGCCGCCGCTGCCGCCACTCCCGGGCCGGCCGCACCCGCTCCGACCACACTTGCCGCGCCCGAGCAGCCCGCACAGCCCGCGCACGCCGTCGACGTCGACCAGGTGGCCGACCACGCCGCCGACCCCGGACTGGCGCTGGCCGCCCGGATCCAGCAGCAGGCCGACACCCGGCGCACCGCGGCCGAGGAGGCGGCCCGGGTCGAGGCCGCCCGGGAGGCCGCGGCCAAGCGGGAGGCGCAGGCGCGCGCCGAGGCGCGGGCCCAGGCCGAGGCGCAGGCGCGTGCTGAGGCGCAGGCGCGTGCTGAGGCGCAGGCCCGGGCCGAGGCGGAGGCGGAGGCCGCGCGGCAGGCGGCGGCGCAGGCCGCTGAGGCCGCTCAGGCCGAGGAGGCCGCGCGGGCGGCGGCGGTACGGGCCGCCACGGCGCAGGTCGCGGAGGAGCAGGGGCGGGCTGTCGCCGGGACTGCCGCGGTCGCGGTCGTCGGACCCATGGCCGTCGGAGGTGCGTCCGGCGAGGGCGTCACCGACCAGGCCGGGGCGTCGCCGGTCGTCGGCCCGTTCGCGCTGCCGATCGCCTCGTCGTACGCGCTCGGACCCGGCTACGGCCAGCCGGGCGGGCACTGGGCGCACCTGCAGACAGGTGTCGACTTCGCCGCCCCCGCCGGTAGCGCGGTGGCCGCGGTCGCCGGTGGGACCGTCAGTTCGGCCGGCTGGTCCGGCTCCGACGGCTACCGGGTGGTGCAGACGCTGTCCGACGGCACCGAACTCTGGTACTGCCACCTCTCCGCGATCACCGTCCCGGCTGGCCCGGTCGCCGCGGGCACCGTGCTCGGCAAGGTCGGCGCCACCGGCAACGTCAGCATGACCGCCAACGCCGCCGTCGGTGGCGTCAGCGGTCCGCGGCTGCGGCTGGAGGTCCGCCCCGGCGGCGGTGCCCCGGTCGACGCGTTGGGCTGGCTGCGCGGGCACGGGCTGAACCCGTAGCCGGTTGGTGGCGAGTGACGGGTGACAGTTGACGGAGGCCGTCAGCCCGGGTTTGGGCTGACGACTGACCACGACTGTCAGCGCTCACCCCGCACCCGGCCCCTCACTCGTCGCCCGGAAAGGTCCAGTCGCCCTCCGGCAGCGGGAGGTCGACCAGGCCGCGTTGCAGCAGGTAGCCGTCGACCTCGGCCGCGCCCGGTTCGGGGGCGAGGTCCTGGTACTCCGTCAGCAGCAGCTCGGGCAGCCCGGGGACCGTCCACTCGCCGCACAGCCGCAACGCCTCCGCCTGGACCGCCGCCTCGAAGGCCGGGTAGTCGCCGGCCAGCTCCTCCGGCATCGGGTGGCCCAGCGCCGTCAGTCCGGCCAGGTTCCGGTAGCTGCGCTCCATCAACTGCCGTTCCAGCAGCAGCCGGGCCCCGTCGGTGGCCATCCCGATCCCGAGCAGCACCCCCGGCTCCCAACCGTCCACGCCCTCCGGCTGGTCCAGCCCGTCCAGCGCGGCGAAGACCTCGATCCGCTGCTCCTCCGGCAGCTCGCGGAAGGCGTCCAGCCAGCTCCGGACCGCGGCGAGGTCGGTGGTGTCCACCCCGTCCGCGCGCAGCAGCAGCGCGTAGAGCCGTGGCCAGGTCACCAGGTGCGGTCGCCGCAGCAGCCCGGCGAGCAGCTCACCCTGCCACTCGGCCTCCTCGTGCAGCCGTTGCTGCCGCTTGGCGTTCAGCCGCCGGGCGGCCCGCTGATGGTCCACCAGCAGCCGCACCGCGGCGCCGTACGCGAGCGGCGACTCGTCGTCCGCGGGCTGCACGTAGAGGTGGATCCGTTCGTACAGCAGCTCCTGCACCAGGCCGGAGCTCAGCTCGGGGAACCCGTCGTGCATCCGGGCGCCGGCCAGTTCCAGCAGCGTCAACACCGTGCCGACCGCGCGCTCGGACACCGGCTCCCGTCCCGCGTCGGCGGCCCAGCTGAGCAGCGCGGCGCTGTGCGGACGGGGTGTGAGCTGCAGGTCTTCGACGTTCATCCCCGTACGGTAACCGCCTCCCGAGTGCGCCGGCGCTAGCGTACGCACCATGGACCCCGTACAGCTCACCGGACCACGGCTCACCATCCGCGAATTCCACCACGTGCCGCGCGACATCGACGCGCTGCACGCGATCTTCGGCGACCCCGAGACGGCCCGCTACCTCCCGTTCGAGCCACGGGACCGGGAGGACTGCGCCGACCAGGTCGCGCTGTACCTGGAGGAGGCGGAGCGCGACCCGCGCACGGTCTACCGGCTCGCCGTCACCGTCACCGCCGAGGGCGAGGACGCGGTGCCGATCGGCAACGCGGTGCTCGGCATCGAGGGAGCGGAGAGCCAGCGGGCGGCGTTCATCGGCTACGCGCTGCGCCGGGACACCTGGGGCTTCGGCTACGCCACCGAGATCGCCCGGCTGCTCTGCGGCTTCGGCTTCGGCACCCTCGGCCTGCACCGGCTGGCCGCCCGGCTGGACCCGGAGAACCTCGCCTCGGCCCGGGTGCTGCGCAAGGTCGGTTTCCAGCCGGAGGGCCGGATCCGGCACGACCTGTTCCTGCGCGGCCGCTGGTACGACGCGCTCCAGTACTCGCTGCTGGAGGACGAGTGGCGGGACCGGCCGGGGGGTTAACCCCACCTCCGGTTCGCCGGGAGGCCGGATCCCGCCGAGCGCTCCCGGCGGGCAGGCTGAAGGTATGACGAACCTCCAGGACCTCCAGGACCTCCAGGACCTCCAGGACTTCCAGGGCACCAAGGGCTTCCAGGACCTCCAGGACCCCCACGGCACCCAGGACGGCCAGGACCTCGGACACCACGGCACCGACCGCTACCAGCGCGCCGAGCAGCCGTACTTCTGGCGCGCACCCTTCGCCGGGCAGACCTACCGCGAGTTCGGGTTCGTCCTGGGCTCGCTGGTCACCGCGACCGCGGGCTTCGGCTGGGTGGTCACCATGTTCGCGTTCGGCGTCGGCACGCTGGTCACCGCGCTCGGCCTGCCGGTGCTGGCGCTCCTGCTGGCGGGGGCCCGCGGCTTCGGCGCGATGGAGCGCGGCCGGGCCCGCCGGCTGCTCGGGTACGACGTGCCGAGACCGGCTCCGGTGCGCCGCCGCCGTCCCGGCGCCTGGGGGGCCGTCACGGCGGGGCTGGCCGACCCGGCGGGCTGGCGCGCGGTGCTGTACCAGGTGGTGATGTTCCCCTGGCAGGTGTTCGGCTTCGTGCTGAGCGTCACCCTGTGGGCGGTCGGCTGGGTCAGCGCGCTCTACCCGCTCTACGCCTGGGTCTTCCCGCGCTTCGTCGGCCGGCCCGGCCTGCAGCTCTTCGACAGCACCGACAGCCAGGGCGTCCGGCACGTCTACTACCTCTCCGCACCGTGGCAGATCGCCGGGCTGTCGACGGCCGGGCTGCTGCTGGTGTTCCTGACGCCGGCGGTGCTGCGCGCTCTGAACGCGGTCAACCGCGCCGCGATCCGGGGGCTGCTCGGGGCCTAGTGCTGCTCCGCGTTAATTCGTGGAGGGGTGTTGATCAGGCTGCCTCCTTGAGTGGGGTGCCGTCGTAGGTCCAGCGGAAGGGCTTGGCGGT
>NZ_JBVHLF010000065.1:0-43065 GCF_055559155.1 Kitasatospora sp. NPDC024654 | reverse complement strand
CGGCAGACTTGCGGCCCTTCTTCGCGAACCCGGTCGGGTCCGCGATCAGCACCGCCCGCTCGTCAGCGAAACGCTCCATCGCGAACACCAGCAGCGCATCGCGCAGCCGGTCCGCGTCCCACGGGGTCAGGTTCAA
The DNA here is from genome assembly GCF_055559155.1 of Kitasatospora sp. NPDC024654. Classification (NCBI taxonomy): domain Bacteria; kingdom Bacillati; phylum Actinomycetota; class Actinomycetes; order Kitasatosporales; family Streptomycetaceae; genus Kitasatospora; species Kitasatospora sp. NPDC024654. The sequence goes on along the minus strand of NZ_JBVHLF010000065.1, from coordinate 42,929 downwards.
GAACCGCTGCATCCGCTTGGGTTCTGGCGCCCCCGTGTACTCCGCGATGGTCCAGCCGTTCTTCTTCTCCAGCGGTGCCAGCAGCCCACGCAGGTACGCCCGCGCGTGCGCCCGCGACTCCGGCCGGTAGAACAACGGCTCGATCCGGGCGCACACTGCCTCGAACTCGGCGTCCAGGATCTCAAGATCCTCCGCCGTCACCTCATCGTCGACCTGCCCTCGCGCACTCACAGCAGAACATCCTGCCGCACCCGCCAATCGAGATCTATCCCTGTAGTACTAGGGGGCTGGGGGGGCCGCGTGGCCGTCGGGGCCGGGATCGCGGGCCTGGCGGCGGATACGACGGCGGGCTGCGGTGCGCCGGTGGGGGTGTCCGTCTCGGCGAGGACGTCCGCGAGGGAAGGGCCCGCGGCGGACGCCGGGGTGCCGGCCCCGCCGGCAGTCCCTTCGTCGAGCGGTTCCTGCCCGGCCTGCTCCGAGTCGGTGGGCGCTGCCCCGTCGTCGGCGAGGGCCTCGTGTTCGAGCTCGGCGTACTCGGCGGGCAGGCCGTCCTCCTCCTCGCCCCCTCCTCGGTTTCGGTCCCTCCTCGTCCCGGGCGGGCGTGGTCGGCACCGGTGCGTCGTCCGTGCTGTCCTGCGCGGCCTGCGTGATCCAGGCCGGGGCGGGGGGCGTCGGCTTCGCTGGCGGCGAGGGTGAGGATGTCGAGGGCATCTTGGTAGTGCTCGTCGGCCAGGCCCTGCAGGTGGACGGTGAGGCCGATGCGGTCTGGACGGTCGGTGGGGGACTGATCGGCTCCGGGCGGTTGCGTGGCGATGGCCGCCCGGTGGGCGCAGGCCCGGCAGCGTCGGTGCAGCACCAGGTCGAGATAGGGCCGAAGCCCGGCCCCCAGGATGCGGCTTCCGCAGTGCGGGCACGAGGCCCGGGCACCCTTAGGGACGGTGAAGGCGAAGACCGCCGGACGGACCACGAGCGTGCCGGCGATGAGTCCGGCTGCGGCACCGGCGACGTCGGCGACGGGGGAGTGGAGCACGGGGATCTCCGTACAGTCGTGGAGCAAGGAGGAGGAAGGGGGATGGGGCCCGGCTGTCGGGCGGTATGCAGAGCAGCGGCGACGCCAGACGAGCCTGGTGCAGGAAGCCGGCCGACGAGGAACAGGTGGCCCGGGCTGGCTGTGGGGAGGGGTTCTGTGCGACGGCGAGCGGCCGGACGATGGTGGCACCGGAGGAAGCGGAGATGGGGATGGTGGCGGGGAACAGGATGCTCTCCGGGCGGGACTGGTGGGCGAGGATGCGCAAGGGCCGGCCGCGGATGGTGCGTTGCGGCCGGGCCTTGCCCAGGCTGAGTCAGAGTCCCTTGATGGCGCCTCGGCCGGTAGTCATTGTGCGGATGAGCTCCTCGGTGGAGTCGAGCAGCGGGTGCTTCCAGTCCAGGGACATCTGGTTGACCTGATCGATGACGGTGCGCACGCCGGAGGTGTTCTTGGCGCGGTCCTCGATGCGCATCCAGGCTCGGTAGAGAGTCTGCGCGGTTGGCTCGACGTCGAGACCGAGCCGGATCGCCTCACGAGCCGCGTCGATGTCCAGGATCTCGTCCCTGCTGCGCAGCACCGCCACGGTGTGGGCGGTGTCGACGATCCGGCTCACCATGGTCTGTACCTGGCCAGCCGCCCAGCCGTGCGCGCCGGCCCCGCCGAAGGGACGACCTCGGACCAGAGCGAGAGCGGCCTCCAGGTCCAGGATCCCGCCAGGCCCGTGGGGCAGACCTCGCTCGGTCAGATACTCAAAGTCGCGCCAGTCGCAGGTGACCTCCGTCGAGAGGCTGTACTGCTCGACACCCTTCGGCTTGACGGGCAGGTACGGCTTGCCGTTGCTGTCCAGGCCCAGGCGGGCACGGAGCCGGGACATCTGCTGGGCCATCGACTTCTCGCTCCACGGCTGCGCGGAGTCGATGCGGTTGGCGAGCGTGCCGTAGTCCCGGTAGTTGGTGAAAACCAGCACCGCAGCCAGGTTGGCGAGATTCGGAGCGAGCGGTGCCGGGCCGATCCCGGTGATTCGCACCGGGCCGAGGACCTGGACTTGGGGCGCGGTCTTGCCCGGTGCCGGCTGCGGCTGGTCCTCGCGCACGATGCTCACACGCGCGCGCTTCGCGAGGCCCGCTGCGGGGTTGGCAGCGGCTGTGGTGCCGGTGCCCGGCTCGCCGGGCACGGTAGGCACTGTCTCCTCGGGGGTGGGCCCGGTGCCGATGCTGAGGGTGGTCTCGTCCGAGAGGGCTTCCCCCTCCGGCGAGACGCTGCTGTCGCTCTCGGTCTCCTCGGGTGCGGCCGCCAGCGACAGGTGGGCCCGGCCTGCTGTGGCCGTGGTGACGACTCCGGGCCCGAAGCGGCGCGCTTCTGGGTCCGGCGCGTGCTTCCAGGCGCCCTCGGCCGGATTCGCGGGCTGGACGGCGATCGTCATCGTGGCGGTCAGCTGCCGGTAGGCCTCGTCGGTCACCCGCTGCAGGGTGACTTCCGCGTCCAGCAGCTCCAAGCGCTGCGGCTCGGTGGATGCGGCGTCCAGCACCTCGGCGTCGGGGAAGATGTCGCGGGCGCCGGCGGCCGGCAGCACGGCGGCGATCTGGCATCCACGCGCCTTGCCCATCAGGTCAGCGAAGGCATAGAGCTCCTCGGCGGAGGGAATCGTCGCGCAGACCACCAGCCAGGGCAGCGGTTCCTCGCCGCCCTCCTTCTCGGCCTGGTGGGCCTCGATCAGGACCCTGGCCAGGTCAGCGGTCGCGCTCTCCAAGCCCGCAGTGAACATCACGCGGCAGTCGGGAAGCAGCTGCTGAAGCTCCAGTCCGAAACCGGCCGTCAACACCTCGACATGGTCCGCCCAGGCGGAGGTGCCCGCCTCCATCGCGATGCCGCGGGCGACCTCGCGCACCTGCTGCTCGTCGCCCTCCAGGAGCAGCACGCCCGTGTACGGGAGGTTGGCCAGCATGAGGGTGCCGTCTTCGGCCGCACCGATCGTCGCCAGCCCTGGGTAAGGGGCATGAACCTCACGAGCCTGGTCAGCGGTCAGCAGCGTGGCGCGGTCGGCTCGCACGCCCCACCAGCCGCCTGGCTGGGCGGTGAAGGGCGACAGCGCCTCGGCACCTGGGTCGTCGACCAGGATCTCGACGCGGTCAGCGGTCACCTTCGCCCCGCGCACGGTCGGCAGGGCATCCGGGTGCTGGTGAGCCAGGGTCCGCAGCGCCCGGTCCAGCAGCTCGACGGAGGCGGGGGAGGCGGTGCGGTCCAGGACCTGCTCGGCCTGAGTCGTCTCCTCGGGCATGGCGATCGTCTCGCCCACCTGGCGGGTGTTCTGCTGCTCGCGGCGGCGCCAGGCGATGACGGCCAGCAGCGCTGCGCCGAGGATCGCGCCGATCCCGGCGACGGTCTGTGTGGAGACCGGGCTCTGGGAGTCGCTTGAATGGACTGCTGGGGCCTGGGCGGACAGGTCGGCCGAGGCCGGTACCTGCGGACCGTCGGGCGTCTGGCTGGCCGCTGCGCTCTGCTGGGGAACGGCGGGTGCAGCGCTCTCGCGAGGCTGCTGGGGAGTGGCTGATGCGCTGCTGGTTGGCGCCGCTGGTGCAGCGGTGGCCGTCTGCGTTGGTGTGCTCACCGTGGTGGAGGGTGCCGCCGAGGCTGCGGTTGACGGCACCGGAGCGGGAGCGACCGCAGCGGGGGCGGTCGGCGTCGCCTGGCTGCTGGTTGGGGGAGTGGCTACCGGCGCGCCGGTTGTAGCCGTGCCCGGGATCACGATCTTCTGGCCGGGGAGGATGGCGTCCGGGTCGGTGATGTGGTTGCCGTCGGGCTGCACGACATCCTTGGTGGCCTGAAGGAGTGCCGGGTAGTCGTCGGCATTCCCGAGTTGCTTCTGCGCGATCTTGGAGAGGGTGTCACCGGGCTGCACGGTGACGACGCGCGCCCCGCCGGCCGCACTACCGGCGCTGGAGGCCTGGGCAGCGGCGGCCTTGGTGGCGTCAGCGGGCAGGCGCAGGGTCCAGCCGGGCTGCAGATCGAGGAGGTTGCCGCTCAGGACGGTGCCGTCGGCTTGGCGGACGCCGTCGTTGAGGTGGGCGATGTCGCGCCAGCGGGTGCCGTCGCCGAGGTAGCGCTGGGCGAGGTCCCACAGGGTGTCGCCGTGGACGACCTGGTGAACCGGTCCGGTCCAGGCCTGCTGCCCGGCGGGCGACGCGGCCGCCGTCGGGCTGCTGCTGGTTGTGGTCGTGCCCTGATGGACGGTGGCAGGGGCGGTCGCGGTCACTGCGCTTGCGGTGGGGGCGTCCGCGAACGCGCCGCTGGTGGGGAGAAGGAGGACGGCGCCGGTGAGCAGGGTGGCGGCCAGGCGTTGTGTGGTACCGAGGGCCCGGAGCTTGGGGGCCTGGCGGTGGCGCAGCATCGCTGCGGCTTCCACGAGGACGGAGGCCAGGAAGGACAGCCAGGCGCCCCAGCCGAGGAGGGTGATGGCGCCCAGGAACATGGATCCGTTGTCCGGGGCGGTGAGTGCGGCGATGACGTCGTGCCAGGTGGGGACCTGGTGGGGGAGAACGCCGGTGCGCCAGAGCAGGAATGGGATGCCGGCCAGTAGCGCGATCAGCAGGGTGAGGGACACGAGGCCGCGCAGCACGGCGGCCAGGCGGGAGGCGGTTCGGCGGGGCATGTGAGGGGTCAGCCTCCCTGGACGTAGAGCTTGGCGCTGGCGTGCCCGGTGACGGTGCCGCTGCCGGCGAGGATCAGCGGACGGTAGGTCTCGGTGGTGTCGACGACGATGTCGCCGGTGCTGTCCCAGCTGACTGTGCCGCTCACGCCGGCCTGGGTGAGGTAGGCGGTGGCGGCGCGTTGGGCGGCGTTGCGGTCGATCACGACTCCGTTGCCGGCGATGGCCTGTCCCGCGTTGACGGCGTCGGCGCCGGAGCGGGCTGCTTCCTGGGCGGTGGACTGGGCGTTGTTGAGGGCGCGGAGTTTGCCGGCGCCGTCCACGACCAGGCCCAGGACGAGGATGATCGCGATGATGGCGACGGCGACGAACAGGGAGATGCTGCCCCGGTCGTCGCGGTGGAGGCGGGCGCGTAGGCGGGACAGGCGGCCGGTCACGCGGAGGCCCTTCCTCGGTAGGGGTCGATCGGGCTGGTGAAGTGGCTGGTGACGGTCTTGCTGCCGGGCATGCCGGGGATGGTCAGGTCAGATAGGGAGACCGTGCAGCTGACGGTGACGGTCACGCTGGAGGGGGTGCCGATCGCGGCGGCGAACCCGCCGGTGGGGACGGTGACCGACAGCGAGGCGCACTTGAGGCCCTGGTCCGTCAGGGTCTGCTGGGCGGTCTGGTTGCCCTGGTTCTGAGCGGCGATGCCGTCGCGCTCCAAGGACGCGGCGCGCGCGGCGTTGCGGGCGGCGTCGTCGGTGGTGTTCTCGGCGAGGTGGAGCCGGCCGGCCGCGATGACCAGGAGCAGGAAGAGCAGGAGCACGGGGAAGAGGATCGCGGTCTCCAGGCTCAGGCTGCCCCGGTCGGTGCGGAGCCGGGCCAGGGTCGAGCGGAGGGCCGGGCGTTGGGGCATCAGGGGGCTCCTGTCAGGCGCTCGCGGGCGGCACTGGCGTGCTGGTCGATCGGCAGGCTCAGCCCCGGGATCCAGGTGGAGACCTGGCCGGAGACCTCGATCCGCACGGTGTTGCCGTCGCTGCCGCTGATGCTGCTGCGGGTGATGCTGGAGCCGGCCCGGGCGATGAAGTCATGGGCCACGGCGGTGCCCTGGCCCAGGGTGGCGCCCTGGACGCGTGCGGTTTCCACTCCGCGCTGGGCGGCGGACAGGGCGACGTCCCTCGCGTGGTACCAGAGGCCGACCTGGATGGTTGTGAAGATCACCAGCATGACGATCGGGAAGAGGACCGCCAGCTCCAGGGACAGCGCGCCGCTGTCCCTGGAGGCGGCCTCGCGCAGGCCGGGGAAGAGCCGACGGCGGCACGAGTGCATGGCTGCTTCCTCCTGGATGCGATGGAAAGGCGTCATGGACGTAAAAGAGGGTGGGATCGGCGTCAGCCGATCTGGCCCTCCTTCTCGCTCAGCTTGGCCTTCAGGACGATCACCAGGCCGGCGGCCAGCGCCACGAGCAGGCCGACGATCAGGGCCATCTCGATCGACAGGCCACCGCGGTCCCGGGTCTCCGGGTCGCTGACACGGGCCAGGCCGAGCCGAATACGCAGCTGGAGGTACTGCAACAGGGGGTCGTTGAGCATCACTATGCCCTTTCGGTAGAGGGGAATTCAGGAGGCGATGATCCGCGCGATGGCGGGGTAGCCGATGTACAGCGACATGATGATCACCAACACCGTCACCGGGACGATCATCTTTTCGGAGGCGGCATTCGCCTCGGTCTGGGAGTCCGTCAGCAGCACCCCGCGCAGGCTGCGCGCCTGCGCCTGCAGGGTGTTGTAGACGGCCGCGCCTTCCTCGCCGGCGGTCGCCATGATGTCGGCGGGCGCGCCGAGTTCGGGAACGCCGAGCTCGGCGGAGAGCTGCCGCAGGCCCTCCCAGGGCGGGATGCCGGCCAGTTCGGCCCGGGTGAGCGCGTCCCGCAGTCGGGAGAGGACCCAGCCGTCGCCGATCTCGGTGGGCTTGCGCAGCGCTTCGGACGGGCCGGCGTCCGCCGCCCGCTCCAGGCAGACCAGTTCGAGGTAGGAGGCGATCGCGTACCTGAACTCCCGCCGGGCCGCGGCCGCGTCGTCGCGGACCTGGATATCGGGAAGGAACGAGGCCACCACGGCGAGCGTGACGCCGATCAGCGCCGGGACTGAGAACGGCATCGACGCTCCGGCAGCCGCCACCATCGTCACCGTCACTGCGGGCATCAGCAGCCCGATCAGCGCGAACCCGATCTTCCGGCCGACATGCTGCGCGGGCGTGCGGCCCAGCAACTCCAGCTCCTGGCGCGGAACCCGCAGCACTCCCTCGCCCAGGGTCTCCAGAAGCCGCGCCCCGGCCCGGTCCAGGAACGATTCGCTCCCGCGGATCGCACGAGGCTGCAGGTTCTCCAACCGGCTCGCATCCGTGCGCCGCAGCAGGTCACCCAGGTCCGGGCGCGAGCGCACCAGCCCGGCGGCGGCCACGGCCACCCCGACTCCCAGCAGCGCACCGCAGGCGATGGCGGGTGCGGAAAGAATCACGACGACATCTCCTTTGACGCCTGGGTGGAGCTACCAGCCGGGGCGAGGAACCGCGGGGCCGGCTTGGCCAGCGCCATGCGCCGCATCCACACCATCACCAGGACGAAACCGGTAGCGAGCAGGCACAGGATCACCTGCCCGGTGAACGTGCTGTATGGCTGCACGTACGAGCCGGACACCATCGACAACCCGAACACGACCAGGCAAAACAGCGAGACCCAGCGCATGTTGGTACGAGGCTTCTCCCGGTCGGCTTCGACGCTCCCGCGCATCCGCACCTCTTCTGCCAGATGGTCGGCCAGCTTCCCGAGCGCCGAACTCAGGCCGGAGCCCCGGTCCTGCACGTGCATGATCAGCAAGGTGGCGACACTGTCCGCGGAGGCGTCATTGAGCTCGTCGGCGAACGCCCGGTACGCCTCAGGAGCACGCCAGCCGGAGGCCAAACGCGACGCGAGACGGCCCACATACGGGGCGATCAAAGCCGGCGCGCTGCGCACGCTGCTCGCCACGGCCTGCTCCAGAGAGATCCCGGCGGTGTGGATGTCGGACAGGCGCCGCACCCACTCCTCCAGGGCTTGCAGGCGCTGGATCTGGCTCTTGGCGCCGCGGCCGGGCTGCAGTATCCACGGCATGCCCAGCACCGCGAGCCCGGTCAACAAGCCGCCCAGGAGCCAGCCCGTGAACAACCACACCGCCAGGATGGCGACGCCTGCGGCACCGACCAGCAGGCGCTGATCGGCCCACACACTCAGCGGCCCGGTGCCGTCCCGGCCGGCCGCCGCCCGAAGCCGACGCTCCAGACCGCTTTGCGGACGCGCGGGCGCGACGGGGGTCGGCATCAGGCCGGCCACGACCAGCAGCACGCCCACCACCGCGGCCGCGCCGGCGATCGCGGCGACCAGCGCCTGAGGAGAGAGGTTCACAGTCGGGTCACCGCCTCCAGCGGCTGCTCCCACGCGCCCCACGGCTGCTGCAGCAGGCGCCGGTCGAAGCCGACCCGCTCCAGATCGGGCAGGAAGGCCGGGGACATCAGCGGCACCGCGCGCGGCTCACGCCGACCCGACTCGTCCTCACGCGGCCCGAAGATCGTCTGACGGCTCGGCCGCCCGCCTTCACCAACTCCGGTGATCTCCACGACCTGGGAGACGAATCGATGCCGCGCCCCGCCGATGGCGGTCTCGTCCACGAGGCGTACGTACACGATGACGTCGATCGCGTTCGCGATCAGCCGGTACGCCAGCGAGTCGGTCATCTGAGTTCCCGGATCCTGCATGGCCAGCATGACCAGACGCTCGATCGCCATCTCCGCCGAGCGGGCGTGCAGCGTGCACATGCTGCCGCCTTCGCCTTCATTCATGGCGTGCAGCATCGGCAGCACCTCGCGGCCGCGGACCTCACCGACGATCACCCGGCGCAGCGACATGCGAAGGGCCTGGGTGAACAGGTCGGTGAGGGTGATCTCGCCGGCCGCCCGGCCGTCCGGGCCCCGTTCGCCATTGCCCTCCCGGCCCTCCATGGCCACCACCGTGGGCCCCTCGGGGTCCTCGTGCAGCCACAGCTCGTACTCGCCCTCCAGCGTCCCCACCCGCTCCGAGCTGGGAATCTCCCGGGCCATCGCCCGCATCAACGAGGTCTTGCCCACACCCTGCGAGCCGGCGATCACGATGTTTTTGCGCGCCAGCACCGCCGCGCGCAAGAACTGGGCCAGCGTGGAGTCGATCGTCCCCCACCGCTTCAGGTCCGCCAGGCCCTGCAGGCGGGTCCGGTGACGGCGGATCACCACCTCCGGCTGTGGCGTCACGAAGGCGGTGGCGGCCAGACGCGAGCCGTCCGCCAGGCGTGTGTTCAGCATGGGCGTCGCCGGGGTCAGCGCACGCTCGCCCTGACCCTGGGTGCGGACCAGCTGGTTGATCAGCTCGATCAGGTCGCTGTCCGACTCGGCGACCGGCGGAACCTGCCGCGAGGGCCGGTCCCGGTAGTCGACCCGCACCGTGCTGCCGGAGATCAGGATGTTCTCGGCATTGGGATCGTTCAGATGCGGCTGGAGCCGGCCTGCCTGGAAAATCTCCTGAAACACCGCCACCTTGACGGCTTGCTCGTCCGCCTGGCTCAGCCGGCGGGTCGTCGCGGCCGCATACGCCGTCGCCCAGTCGGCCACCACCGCATTCGTCAGACTCCGGCCCCGCTGCATCCGATCGTCCTGGGTCATCCCCGGCGTCTCCGCCGAGGCCGCGGCCAGCTGCTCGGCTACCCGCTGGCGCAGGTCGAGGATCTCCTGGTACGGAACGGGCACCACACCCGCGAAATCGCCGAACGTGAGCGGGACGGAGGCAGCCGTCGCCGACCCGGCGGAAGCCGCCACCCGCGCCGCAGGGATCGCACCAACCGTCCCGGCCCTGACGTTGTCGGCTCGCAGGGCGTCCTGGAAGCGCTGCGCGAGTGAGCCGGCACGGCCTTCCGCAGCCTCAAGCGGGGTGAAGAGAGTGTCAGACATGCGTCACCTCCGAGGCGGGCGAGCCGCCGGGCCGCGGCGTCAGCTGGATGCGGCGCCGGGTCGCAGCGACCGTGATCTCCTCGTGTGCGGATCGGGCGGCGCGCATCAACGCCGTCAGCGCAAGCCGACCGCGCACCGATCCACCCGAGCGCAACACCCGGGCCGTATCGACGTCATCGGGCAGCGCCCCCACCAGCGGCGTGCCCAGGGCCGTGCTGACCTCACCCGCCCTGTACGGTCCGTCCTCGACCACCAGCAGCCCAACCGCACCGGACCCGGTCCCGTTGTGGTCCAGATCCTCGCGCAGCGTCTTGAGTACCGGGGCCGTCGCCCCGACCGAATCCGCGCTCGCCCGCACCACCACCAGCACCAGGTCGGCGCGGCGCACCAGCACGGCGGGAGAGGAGTGGTCGGACAGTCGCCGGGAGGACTCGACCTGCAGCCGACCCGCGTCCACGATGACGTCGTAACCCTCCTGCTCCATCACCCGCAGCAGCACGTGCAGGGGCTCCCAGGTGCCGGAGAGCGTGGACGCCTGGGCCGGATCGGTCAGCCCGGGCAGCAGCAGCCGGTCCCCGGCCTCATCGAGGCGCACCAGGTGCTGCTCGAAGTCGGTGTGCAGGGTCCCGCTGCGGCTGGCGGTGGCCAGGCGGTGCAGACCGATCGCCGCGGTGGCACGCCCCTGCAGCCAGCCGTTGCGGATCGTGCCGCCGGCCGGATCGCACTCCGCCAGCAGCGTGCGCTTGGGCGCCGCCAGTGCCAGCGCGATGGCCGAGCAGGTCACCCCGGCCGACTTGGCCGACGTCAGAGCGATGAGCATCAGCTGCCCGCCTTCAGCACGATGCCGGCGCGGCCCATCGCGGTCCACGACTCCAGGGCCGGGCTGTCCACCGGTGAGACGGCCAGGTCGACCACCCGTGCCCCGTTGGCATCCGGCGCCGAGACGTCGATCACCACCGCCGAGATCGTCGACGGCTGCGAGGCGGCGGACTGGTCCCCCTGACCCGGGGTCTCCACCACCGTCACCGCGTTGCCAGGCTGCGGCGTTTCCGCCGGCAGCTGCCCGGGCTTGGCCAGCACGCCCACCGTGTCCGTGCCCGACGTCAGCGACTGGCCCGCCCGCACTGAGGCCTCCGTCACCAGGCTGCCAGCCGGCAGGAATCCGGATGCCGTCTTGCCCAGCACGTCGTGCGCGCGGCTGACCGGGACCGGCTGAAGCGCCGGATCCGCCACCATGTACGCCGGCCGCAGATCCGCCGACGTGATGACCTGCCCGGGCTGGATGTCATGCGCGACCGCGATCACCTCCGTTCGGTCACCGGCCGCCTGCACGGCATAGGCCGCGCCTAGCCCGCCGACGCAGGCCAGTGCTACACCGATCGCCACCAAAGCCGGGCGGCGACTGCGCCGTGGGCCGGATGCCTCGGTGATCGGAAGGGGACCGCTGTCCCCGGCCGGAGCCGGGCGCGGCTTGGTGATGAGTGCCATCAGGCGTGCTTCCTTCAGGTACAGGTGAGCGTGAATGGGCAGTTAGCGGGCGTTAACGGCCGCGTCACTGCGTGGTGTTGAGGGCCTGGGCCTCGGCGATCGCCACCGTGGCATTCGCCGTGCGGTCTACGAGGATCTGACCGCCCTGGCCCGTGGTCGCCGTCCAGGTCACGACCCACTTGCTCGTCGCGGTGATCCCGTACTGGCCCGGCTGGGAGTAGGTGTGGCCGCACGCCGGGGCCTGGGTGCCATAGGACGGGTCATAGGGCACACCCGGACCGGTGCACGTCACCGACGCGCCATCGCCCGTCGACCAGATGATCCGGTCCACGTGAGCGGTCGCGGTCACTGCCACGCCCGGTGCGGACGCGCTGGCCGAAGTCGGCCCCCAGGTGGTCGGCGAGACGTTGTCCCACAGCCACACCGGCAGGCCAACCAGACTGGTGCCGCCCGCCTTGGGAGCGGTCCCGATGGCTGCGCCTTGTAGTCCCATCTGCGTGACCATCTGCTGCGCGAGCGTGGCAGGGTCGACCGCGCCGCCGAACCCCGGAGGGGGAGTGGCACTGAAGGTCACCCCGCCGACCAATTCCTGACCGGGGAAAGGGCAACTCACGTTGTAGAGCTGACCGTCGCCGGGCTTGTGAACAGCCGGCGCTCCCGTGGCGTACGTCCATGCCGGATCCGTGTCGGCAGGTTGCGGGGTGATCAACTCCCAGTAGCACTGGTCGGAGGGGTTGAACCAGCCAGCATCCCCCCGGAAGCAGGGGATCTGTTGACCGCCATGGGAACACGTGGCGCTGCCTGCGCCGGAGTCACTGCTCCCGTTGCCGCTGCTCGACGTGGTGGTGGAGCTGCCACCAGTCTGTCCGCCGCCTCCTGCGTGGACTAGGCAGTCCGTCGAGAGAGGCGGGCAGTTCACGCCGCCGTCCGCGAGCGCGATCCCCGAGGGCAGCAGCCACAGAGTGGCCATGGTGAGGAGGCCTCCGACGAGAGCTCTCCCGGCTGGCTGTGGGGTCAGCATGTCTGTCCCTGATTGATCGTGGCGTCCATGATCAACCAGTGGCCGTTGAATACGCGCGCTGTGGAGTTCTCGACGTGCCGATGGTTGGTGTCGGTTACCGGTGCTGGCTGCCCGGTGTTCTTGTCGACAGGCAGGAAGTTGGAGCTGTCGACGCAGTCCCTAATGGTGGCCTGAGGGGGGATGCTGGTGAGGTCGATCGCGGTCACCTGCGGTGAGAGTGTCGGCTGTCCGCGTAGTACGACGCTGCTGTTCTGGTAGTACATGGCCGTTACCCGGATGTTCGCCAAGGCCTTGTCTCCTGCGTAGCTCTCCAGGTCCTTGCTCACGTCCGCAGTGAGTTGCCCTGCGTTGAACGCTTTGACCTCATCCGCCCACATCCCCTGGTAGGCCGCCAGGATCTGCGTAGTCGCGGCTGTGGTCGGATTGTCCGACGGGGACGGTGAGGCGGAGGGAGAAGTCGAGGCGGGCGAGGCGGGGAGGGCAGCGGGCTTCTTCGAGTTCGAGCCGCAGCCTGCCAGTGCGCCGGTGGCGATCAGGGCTGCGGATGCCAGCGTGAGGGCCCGCATGCTGGCCGAGGTGCGTGTTTCGCTGTGTGCCACGGATTGATCCCCCCATGTGGTGTCGGGTCCGGCTGACCCTGCTGTGGTTCGAGGCTGGCTGGAAGTGCCGTTGTGTGAGCCACTCTCGGCACGCCGCCGTTTTCGGTTGTCTAACTGGGCGGGCTCACGGTCCGTCACAAAGTCCTGGTGCCCGGTAGGGGACCGGTGGGCAGATCAATCGGGCATGCAGCCAAAACCCGCCAGTGAGTCTGTGTCACAGAGGTAGCAGGTGGTCACACTACGACGTATTCAGCCATTTGCCTACCGCTTAGTATCTAGGGCGCTACGCAATGCGAGGAAAGTACGGATATAACGGACGTGCTTGTATATAACGGATCGTCAGATTCACCTGATGTGACTATGGGTTAGGTCACATGATGTTCAGGTGCCTCGACTACTCCTTGGGGTAACGACCGCAATCAACAACAGGGTTGGGTGGCCCCGGTGGTCCTCAGGAAGTCACGAACCACGGCGCCCTGGCCGACGGCCGTGGCCAGCAGTTGTTCCAGCAACCGGGCCTGCATCGCCCGATCCGCCATCCTCCCAACCTGGTTGCGGCTCCAGTACTCCACGAAGAGGGTGCGGCCTGCTGCCCTTCACCTTCAGCGGGCCCAGCTTGCAACGTCCACCGTGACCTCGACGTGGCTCGAACCGGCGCAGGTCCGCGACTCGAGCCGGACCCACCACTCGGGCCGTCGTGACGACTATCGGACAGGGCGCAGTCCCGACTGTTCGGAGTGTTGCGAGGCGCACTCACCTCCGCCGCGGCCGCCCCACTCGGCTCTTGGTCAGCTCTCCACCGTTCGCCACCGAGTCCATGGGCACGGCGTCGCCAGCGGCTGGCGAGCCGTCCTGACCCTTGGCGTCCTTGGTGAGGATCACCGGTGTGGCGCTGTCCTGGGTATCCTGGACCGAGCCCTGCGAGTCGTCGGCCTGTTCCTGGCCTTCGCCCGAGTCAGACGGCTCGGGCGAGGTGAATTCCAGGACTACTTGGTCCTGCCCGCTCGCCTCTACCAGCAGCGTCGCCAGGTCCCGCGAACCCATCCGTGTGTCTGCGGCCTTGACCATGCCCGGCACCCTGTTCTCGCTGCGGTACTTCTCGAAGACCTCGGTGACCTGGGGGCCCTTCACCAGCAGCGGGCCGATTCGGTTGCCGTCCGCGGTGACCTGAACGTAGTGGTGGAAGCGCGGTAGCTCGGCGATCCGCGCTGGTGCGACGGCCCCGTGCCACTCATCCGCCACGGCCCGCACCGCTGCCATCGACCCCGCGGTGGTGCTCACCACGCTGCTGTTCTGCAGGAGCGACTCCCTCGTGGTCGTGCTCACGCGGTTGAGCAACTGCGCCATGACGTGCAGCCTTCCCCCGAATTTCCTCAACTGCTCGGTGATGGCGGCCATCGTGGGGCCGGCCGCCGGATCCAGGCTGATCAGCTCGTCCCCGAAGACGTGGAACGAGCGGCGGGCGTCCTCGTCGAGCTCGCGGCGCGACAGGCCGGCGCGCAGGAGGTCTTGCGTGATCATTGAGACGAGGAGGCGGTCGGAGGGCCCGGTGCCTTCCAGGCACAACCAGACGATCCGTCCGTTGTCCATGGCGTCTCGGATGTCGTACATGCCCTGCGGGCTGCCGAGGAACGCCCTGGTGGTGTCGTTGGCCGCCAGCCGGTCGAGCGGGTTGAGCACCGGCCCCAGCACCTCGGCGACCTGGTAGCCCGCGAACGTGGTGGACCACCACTTGCGCTGCTCCTCGGTCAGGTGCTTGAGGAGCGAGTCCCGCCACACCTTGTCCGTGAGCAGGGTGCGGATCTGGTGGAGCGTCGCTTGGGCCTGCGGTCGCTCGGCGGCGACGGCGCGTTCGTTGTGGGCGACCAGCGCCTCAATCGCTTTTGTCAAGATGGTGATCGCCCGGGGTGCCCCGGCGTCGGTCCAGCTCAGCGCGGTGGCGAGGGCGTCCACGGCGGCGGATACCACCCGGTTCGCGCTCTTGCCGCCCTCCATCGACAGCATGTTCCAGCAGGGCAGCACCGCCTCGGGGGCTTCCGCGCCGGCCAGGTCGATCCGCTGGACACGGTGGGCCAGGTCCGGGTGAGCGAGGTAAGGGGCTGCCTTGCGCCAGCTGTCGCCGTGCGGGTCGATGAACAGCACCCCGAACCCCGCCAGCGCCAGAGCCAGGGCCCGAACCAGTGCCTTCTCCGTTTTGCCGTAGTTGGCCTTGCCGACCGCCACGCTGAAGAGGAACTCCGCCTCTGCGGTGGCGATCAGGCGGCTGCGCCCGTCGGCGCTGACCAGGTAGCCGTGCGGGACCAGCGCCTCGCCCGGGACGTATGTCGGCAGCTCGGAGGCGAGTACCGGCAGGACGGCGTGCACGGTCGGTGGCTTGAGCAGCCCCGCCAACTCACGGACGTGCAGCCAGTTCTGGGCGCGGGGCGCGACCTGGCCGGTGCCCCATCGGCGGTCGAACGAGGCGCGGCGGTGGAAGCTGTCGGCGCCCCAAGTCCACTTCAGGAACCGGCCGGCATCGGCTCCGAGTCGGCTGTCCTCGCCGAACACGTCCAGCGCGGCGCTGACCCTCTCCAGCAGTTGGCGGGCCCGCCCCTCCAACTGGGAGGCGCAGCGGACGAGCAGTTGGATGCGGACTAGGCCGGTGTTGGCGTGTAGGCGGCCCAGGGCCTCGGCGGGGTCGACGGCGCGCGGCCGCGGGGTGGGCAGGAGCTGGGTTGGTGCCGTGGCGGACGGGTCGAGCAGGCTCGTGATCTGGTAGCGCAGGGAGTCCTGTACATCGGCTGCGTCGGCGGCCGCGTGCCGGGCGGAGGTGCGGGCCGCGGTGCGGTTCTGCTCGCGGGCCTCGTGCATGAGGTGCCAGCGGCGCAGCTTGAGCTGCCAGGTGGGAATGGACTGGATGTCGAGGACCACCTCGGCGAGTTCGCCGAGGTCGGCCTGCAGGTCGGCGACGGCGTCGATCAGCGGTTGGAGTGGGTCGGGGGTCAGTGGTACCTCGCGCAGTTGGGCGGAGGGGAGTCCGCGCAGGACGAACTCCGCCCGTACGGCGTGCAGCCGGCCGTCGGGCTCCGGCTTCTTCGCGTCGTCGCCCTGGCCCTTCGCCTTGGCGGCCTTGGCCTCGGCCTTGCGCTGCTTGGCCTCGGCTTTGAGTCTCTTCTGCAGCTCCTTGTCCTTCTTGTCGCGCCGGTCCTGGTCGGCCTGGGCGGCCACCGGGTCGTCGGCGGGGAGCGCTTCGGTGACGGCGACGTCCTGGAAGCGACTGTCCGTCAGCAGGGTGGAGGCTGCTTTGGGGGCTTCGATCGAGTACTCCAGCGGGCAGCTGCCGTCCGCCCGCAGCCTCACCCGCACGCGCTTGGTCGCCCGGGGCGCCCACCACGGGCCTTTTCCGGCGGCGCGCATCAGCAGCGCGGTCTGGCGCAGGATGTCCTCCTCCGAGGGGTCGAAGCGCCGGCTGGGGGTGAGGACGTACCGCGTGCGCAGGGCGAGTGCCCTGCGGGTCAGGATCTGGTGGAGGATGTGGGCGGCGATGGCCGGTGGCAGCGCGCAGGCGAACAGCAGGGTGGCGTGGTCGCCGCACCAGGCGGCCGCGTCGCGGAACCAGGCCAGGGTGGCGAGCGCGGTGTGGAAGGCTGCCAGCGCCGGGCTGTCGTTGTGGTGGGGGGTGGTCATCGTGTGGGCTCCCAGCCGGTGGTGGTGCGGGTGAGGTGGATGGTGGCGGGCCGGTGGTCTCCTGGATCGCCGCTCGGGTCGGTGCCGGCCCACAGCAGGTCGACGTCCACCTGGTTGGGGTCGCCGTTGGCGGTGTGGGCGGTGGTGGCCTGGATGCGGACCTGGGTGTAGGGGCGTAGTGGGGCCGCGCCGGTGGTGGTGGGGAAGTAGCCGGGCCATCGGTCTCGTCCGGCGCCGGTGGTCTCGGCCAGCCATACCTGGCTGGCAAGGGTGGTCAGTTGTGCGGCCTCGGGCGGGGGCAGGTCGCTGGGGTGTTCCTGGGTGAAGAGGGTCTGGAGGGCCTTGTCGCCGGCCGGGCCGTCTCCGGCGGCTGGGACGCCGGATGGCATGGGGATGGGGGATGCCGGGGGGCTTGCTGTGCTCGGAGGCGACGCCGAGACGGTGGCGCGGGTCGGGAGCTTCTTCGGTGTGGATGCCAGGGAGGAAGGGGTGGTGACGGTGGGCCGTGGCTGGGCCGTCGACAGTGTGCCGGCCGTGGCCGGGCCCGCGGCTGCGGTGTGCGAGGTCTGTGTTCCAGGGGCGGGCAGGAGCAGGGCGAGTCCGGTGACGAGTAGGGCGGCCGCGCCAAGAGCAGGCCACGAGGCAGAGTTATTTGTCATAGTTTGTGGCGATTCTCTTTCAGTGGAGGACGCGGGCGCCGCCCGCGTAGTCGTAGGACCAGACCGCCTCGACCTTGACGTTCTCGCCGGGCTGCGGGGCGGCGATCATCTGCCCTGATCCCAGGTAGAGGCCGACGTGGTAGATCGCGGCGTCGTCGGTGGGGGAGGGGCCGAAGAAGACCATGTCGCCGGGCTGCAGGGCGTTGATGCCGGCGGAGGCGGGGATCCGCTGGCCGACTTCGGCCTGCTCGGAGGCCAGGCGCGGCAAGTGGATGCCGACCTGCGCGAACGCATACAACATGAGTCCGGAGCAGTCGAATCCGACGACTTTGCGGCCGTCCTGCCCGCCCTCTGAGCAGCACTGACCGGTCGTCGGGCCGCTGGGTGAGCCGCCGCCCCAGGAGTAGGGGACGCCGAGTTGGCTGCGGGCGGCCTGGATGACGGTCTGGACCTGCGCGGAGACGTCACCGGTGGGTCCGGCGGGTGCGGTGGTGGCGAGCTGGGTGAACTGGGTGATCCACGACTCGACCTCCTCCACATAGGCCTGGCTGGCGTTGTACTGGTAGATCGCGGCGGACAGTTGGGTGTGGTCGGTGAGGTCGCGACCGTTTCCGCACAGGAACAGTGCGGCGGCTAGGGCGGCGTCGTCGACGTTGTTGGGGTCGGCTCCACCGCCGGGTCGGACCCGGGCCGCGTACTGGGCGAATGTGCTCAGGAGGAACTGGAAGGGGCCCACCGCCCGGTCGTAGCCGCCGGTTGCGGTGTAGACGGCCGTGGTGTTGCCGCCCACGCCGGATCCGTCCAGGGCCGGGCCGAGGATCGGCGGGGTGATCAGGCCCTCGTCACTGATGATGTGGCCGGCGGCCTGGTTGGACTCCACCTGCGCTATCCCCGCGAGTACCGCCCAGGTCAGGCCCTTGCAGGTGGGCACCATCTGGGGGATCGCGGCGGTGGCGCGTACGTAGGCGGCCATCATCCGCGGGGGGATCCCCGTGGCGACCGCGGTCGGCGCGGCAGCGCTCTGATCCGGTGTGCCGAACATGTCGATCGCGACCAAAGTCGGCAGTCCGAGCAGCAGGGCGAAGAGGAGCAGGCCGAGGCAGCCCAGCCGCCGGAGCTTCTTGAACGGCTTCATTCCTCCTCACCGTCGCCCTCCGCGAACTTGGACCAGTCCAGGGCCATGGCGGGGCGCGGGGCGGGGGCGGCGGTCTCCTCCGTGTCGGGCGTGCTGTGGCCGACCGTGTGGCGGAAGCGCTGTGCTTCGAGGGAGTTGCCGCCGGGGCCGCGCAGGGCGGCGTCGCTGACGCGCCGCCGCAGATCGTCCGGCGTATCGTCGCCGAGCTCGGCCAGGACTTCACCGGTGATCGGGTTGATGACCAGGCCCGGCTCGCCCGGCACCTCGAACCGCTCGACAGCCGCAGTCGGCTCCCCGCCGGGCGTGCCCGCAGCAGGGGCGAGGGCGCCGGGGCCGAGGGTCGATGCCAGGTCGGTGGGGGACACATCCACAGGCGCGGAGGAGAACGGCGCATCGACCGGGTCGACCGCCGGACCTTCTCCGACCGGGAAGAACGGGTACTCCGGGCCGCGATCGGCCGCGTGATCCCACACCGAGCTGTGCGCGGCACTCTCCACCCGGGGGGAAGCCGGGCCCAGATCGGCGGTGTCGGCGAACCCGCCCGCGGTCTCGGCGTAGGCAAAACGCGCCTCCCGCACCAGCGCCTCGCCCTTCTCACGCACCGCGTCGACCACCTCGGGCCCGTGCTCGCGCACCGCGGTGTACGGAACCCGCAGTGGCGTGCTCAGATCCCGCGCCCCGGCGACCCAGTCGGCGCCGTAGGCCTTGCGCTCGCCGTTCCAGTAGTGGTCCACCTGCGCGCGGGTGGAATCCCAGGCGTGGCTGGTGCCGCGCCGGGCGCGGGTCCAGGTGGCGGGCAGTCCCGCGGGGGAGACGTCCCAGGTGAGCCGGGCAACCTGGCCCCCGCGGATCGCGAGGCGGCCGAGGCGGGTGTTGAGGAGCTGGTTGTGGACGCGGTGGCCGATCGGGGTGACCTCGGACATCGGGTCGTGCAGGATCTCGCCGGTCGCACCGTCCACGACGAGCGGGCCGCCACCCCCGACGGGCTTGCGGCGCTTGGCCAACTCCTCGGGTGAGAGCGGGTTGCCGACGACCAGCTGGTGCGCGGCGTGCACGGGCAGGCTGAGGGCCGCCCAGCCGCGCCGGACCTCACCGAACGCCCCGGCGGCCATCGCGCCGGCGTTCATCGGCCCCAATGCCGGATCGGCGAGCGCTGCGATGCCCTCGCGGATCCGGGCGTGGCGCAGCAGCGCGGCGTGGGCGGGGGAGTCGGCGCCGAACAGGCCGATCCCGAAGCCGCCGGCCAAGCCCCCGCCGAGTCCGGTGCCGCCGGCGTATCCGGCCGCCTGGCTGCTGCCCAGGGCGTTGGACATGGCCAGGCCGAGGCGGGAGTCGTCCCCCATACCGCCGGATCCGCCGATGCGCGCGAAGCGCATGCGGTTGGCGAAGCGGTCCCCGACGCGGCCGGCGGCCGAGAAGATCCGCTTGTGGAAGACGAGAGTGAGCAGGGAGAGCCCGTCGAGCAGCATGAGGCGCTCGATCATCACGGTGCTCTGCGGGCTGTCCAGGACGCCGTCGGCGGCCAAGCCGAACATCGGGATGAGGGCGCAGATCGCGAACTCGGTGCAGATGCTGGTCAGGTAGACACCAAGCCATTTCCACAGTGCGCCGCGGTTGGCGCCGGGCAGCATGGCCCAGACCATGGCGGCCGCTGAGAAGGCGCTGGCCGTGACGTCGGCGAACTCCGAGCCCACCTGGACGAGTGCCATCGACATGACGACCGCGGCGATCATCAGCACCGCGATGAGCACGAGGACGATGCCGGCCACCTTGTCCCAGTCGGAGTTGACGGCGTAGTCGTAGACGGCCTGCCCCTCTTTGCCGTGATTCTGGAGTTCCGACTTCAGCGCGTCCCAGGACGATGTCTTGTGGCAGAGGGCGTCGTCGTCCCCGCCGCCCGGCAGCCAGGTGGGGCATCCCTGCTGGGCGGCGGTCTTGCCCTGGATCTGGCCGTGGACGTAGCGGTAGTTGACGTCGGCGAGCCAGCTGCCCTGGGCGGGGATCTGCCCGTACTGCAACAGCTCGAAGGGCTCCACCACCAACGTCTTGGTGAGGATCATGCGCATGGGACAGCTGACGTCGTCTTTGTCCTTGGGGTCGGTGCAGTTGGGGTCCTGGCCGTTGACGGTGCTCGTCATCTGGGCGACTTCATGGGCCGCGGACTGCGTCTGCTCGATGGGGCCGTTCGGGCCGAGGATCGCCTTGGGGGAGAGCCAAGGCGCGGCGACCGTCGTGGCCAGCAGCAGCGTCAGGAGGATCTCGCCGGCACCGCGCGCCATCTTGCCGCGCATGACGAGGATCAGCCCGAAGGCGAAGGCGCTCGCGAGGAAGATCGGATAGAGGCCGAGTTCGTTGGCCGCGACGTTGAAGTACTGGTAACAGATCTTCTGTGCGGTGTCGACGAGCAGCGACACGATCGGAAACTTAAAGATCCAGTTGAGGGTCCAGCACATCAAGCCGACCAGCAGCCGAATCAGAGCGAAGCCTCCGCCGATCAGCAGGCTGCACACGTGGCTGCGGATGTCGGTGGTCCCACCGGGGTCCGACTGCAAGTCGTAGGTGTCCAGCGGCACGCCCTCGCTGGAGGTCATGTTCAACGGGGCGAGGATGCCACCCTGCTCACCGCCACCGCCGTCGTCAGCTGAGGCCACCGAGGCACCGGCCAGCACAAACAGGTAGACCATGCCGATCGTGAGCAGGACGGTCCGCCGTCCCGGCCAGTAGACCTGGACCCACCGCCACGCCGTCCCCAGGCGGTCACCGGCCACGGCGGCGAGGTGGCGAGCGCGCGTGATCACCGTGTTCACCGCCGGCCCGCCTTCTCCATGAGAGGGCTCCGGCTACGCGTGCCGGCGGCGGGCGCCGCCGTGGCCTCGACGGCAGTGGCGGAGGTGGGCGTCGTCTCGTGCTCGCCCGGGGTGGTGAAGATGTTGTCGGTCAGCCGGGGGACATCCGGGACGATGACGCGGATCCGACCGATGCGCCCGGCCGCGTCGCGCAGCAGCATCTCGCCGGCCCGTCGGCTGTCTCCGGCCGGGGACAGGCCGGTGGTGACCAGCTGGACGAGCGTTTCGTCGTCAGCGGGCAGGCCCAGAAAGGACAAACCCCGCTTGGCCATCGCCTCATCGCCCGAGCGGGCCAACAGCCGGACGGTGATCAGACCCTGGATCGTCTCATCACCCAGGTCGGGCGCATCGTGACCGCCCAGCATCATCCCCGCGTCGTGCTTTCGCCCGTCGTGCGCGATCTCCTTGACCAGGGCGTGGCCCTCGGTTGAGGAGGTGAGCCAGTAGCACTCGTCCATGACGACCGACACGAAGCGTGTGTCGTCGGTGAACGCGACGTGCCGGCAGATCGCGGCGACCAGATACAAGACCGCGCGTCCGATCAGCGCCTCCAGAGGCTGGGAGCGCAGAACCTCGGGCCGGGCGAGCGCCTCCTTCGGAGGCAACTTCAATCCGTTGGTCGTGAAAACGACGAGGCCCGCGCTGAGGTCCTCCAGAGACAGGGCAGGCAGGGCAGGGTCGAACACCATCGCCGCCAGCGGCCGGTCGGCCACCGAGCGAAGCAGGCTCAGCACGTCTGCGGCGGCCTCACCACGGTTGCCGCCCTCCTCCGCGATGGCGACCAGTTCCTCCAGGACCAGACCCATGTGCGGCGAGCGGGCACTGGCGGCGGCCTTCACTGCCGCCGACAGAGCCGCCCCCTGAGCCGACATCGGCTCCAGGCACAGCTGCAGGGTGAGGTAGGACAGGGCCGCGCCCTCGCCCTCGGCACGCGGCAGAACCCGCAGCGGATCGATGCTCACCTCCGCGCGGGCCGCGTCGATGATCTGGTGGCGACCGGGTGCGGCACTGCGCGCGAAGGAGGCGTACTCCCGGCGCGGGGTGCGGTCGATCACCAGCGCCCGATGGCCGCGATCGAGCAGAAAGCTGCTCAACAGCTTGAGGAGGACGGACTTACCAGATCCGAGATCGCCGAGCACCGCGAGCGAGGCGGCCAAGTCACGCTGGGTGCAGGCGGCGAGGTCGAGAAGGACCGGGCGCATCGTGCCGACGTCCAGGCTGCGGCCGATCACCGGGCCGGTCTCGTCTCCGATCTCACCGCTCGTCAGCGGCCCGCTCAGAGCCCAGTCCTCGGACAGCTGGTACTGGGTGCACTCGCGAGCACGCCAGGCAGGGGCAGCGCCGGGCAGACCGAGCGCGAAGAGCCGGTGCTGGCCGCCGCGCGGCCGGATCACCCCGTAGCTGGCGCCGGTGAGCTTCGCCCGAAAGTCCCTCGCGCGCGCATCGCACGTCGCGGCGGTCGGTCCCCACACGGTGAGCACGGTGCGGGACTGCACCTCCCGCTCCACGCTGGTACTGCTGAGCTTGGCCTCCTGCTCGCCGAGAGTCTGGGCGGAGCGGTAGATGGAGTCCGGCGCGCCGGTCGGGTGCGCGGACCACTGGTCGACCTGGTCTGCCAGTTCGGCTTTCGCCTTAGCGATCTTGCGCCTGGCCTCCTCCGACTCCACGATCGTCAGGTCCACCACCGCGTCCACCGGGTACGGGAACTGCTCCAACCTCGCCAGGATGTCCGCGCTGGACTCGAGCACCGCCTCCGGAATCTCCTCCAACGCCAGGTGCGCCTGGTAGCCGGTGGCGTCCTCGGTCTCCACCTGCAGCCACAGCCGCGACAGCGCCGTCCCATCCAGGCGGCCCGAGAGCCACCGTCGGAAGAACCCGCGCGGCCGCTGGTCGGCATCCGGGCCAGCGGCGATGCCGCCCTCCAGCAGCCGGACCTGACCCAGGCTCGCGTAACTGGGACTGCGCAGCCACGCCCCCACCAGCCGGCCGCCACGAGACCGACCGGATTCCGCGTCCGCGAGCAGCGGCTCGATCACGCCCCGGTGTACGGCGTGCTGGTGCATCCACACGATCTCGCTCGGCCTCGCCGGGCGCATCTTCAGACCGCCGCCGAAGCCGGCCGCCAGCTGCTCCGCCACACCGCGGTAGGCCTGCACCTCGTGCGCTGGTACCGGTGGGACCGGCAGGCCGGCCTGCTCCCCGAACAGCGCGGAGACGCTGCCACGGGTAGCGGCGAGCTGGGCGGAGCGGCCCGGGGCCTTGAGCGGGATCGCCAGCCACAGGGTCCGGCGGTGCATCTCAGCCTGGTCCAGCCTGTCCCAGGTAGCGCGCGCCATCTCGGCGGTGCCGCGGTTGCGCTCCAGGTCGATGCCCTCGATGGTCCGCTGGGCGATCTCGCCGGCCTCGATCTGCGCGCATAGCGAGTAGAGGCGGGCCGAGCCGCTGAGGGAGCGGATCAGGGACGTGACCCGGGCGTGCATGTCCTGGCGCTCCAGGGCGGAGGCGTAGCGGCTGCCGACCGGCGTGATCCGCCAGATCGCCCAGACCGTGCCCGACGTGGACCACAGCAGGTGGCCGTGGATGTGCCTGATCGCCACCCTCATTGGTGGTCCTCCTCCATCTGGTGTGCTGTCGAATTGGGTGGCGCCGCGGCGGCCGCGGCGAGCATCTTCTGCAGGGGAGTCAGGGCCGGTGCGCGCGCGGGCCCGACCGGCCCGGGGCGCCGCGAGTCGGGGCCGGTACCGCCTCCAGGCCGCCTGCTGCGGGGCCGATCAACCGGTCCCGAGGTCGAAGCCGGACGGGACATGGGGCGAGCCACCGGCGTCGTGACCGGCCCAGCCGGCCCGGAGTCGGGCGAGAGGGTGGGCGCGGCCGTGCTCTGCTCCTCCCACGCCGGGTCCTCGATCCCGAAGCTGCCGACCAGCCGGATGGGACGCATCTCCCGCACCGGGCGGCCGCCGATGACACCCCGTCGGGGCGAGGCCGCCAAGGAGAGCGCGTCCAGCAGGAACGGAAGCGGGCTGCGCCCGCCGATCCGCGTGTGCCGCGCGGCCCAGATCCCCACCGCCCACACGACGACTGGCACCGGCCCCAACGTCGACCACCACAGGCTGGCGGTCTTGATCAGGACAAAGGAGCCGACCGCAGCGACCGCCAGCTGCGGCGGGGTGTAGGGGCCCATCGGGATCCGCCAGTCACCGACGCGCCCGACCACCCACGGATGCCGGCGGGCACGGGTGTACGAGCGCCCGACCCTGGGCCGCGCGGCGCTCACAACCGGCCCTGGAAGACCGTCGGGAGTTCACGCAGTCCTTGAATCGGGCCCGGGATAGCAGGGCTCGTGCCGGGGTCCTTGTACTCGCTCTGGACCATGTTGGCGAGCGAGTAGCGGCCGCTGAAGATGGACAGGCAGATGACCACCCCGATCGCACCGCCGACCGCCGCCTTGATCGATTGCTTCCGCACGGCCTGGAGGATCAGGATCAAGCCGAGCGCGATCTGGAACCCGTTGGTGATCCAGACGAGCAGCGTGGCCTCCCAGGCGAAGCCGAAGTTCTGCAGCGCCCCCGCGAGAACCACCGTGGTCGAAGTAGGCATCATCAGCGCACCCCCGCCGAGGTCGAAGCAGCCGGCGAGGAAGCCGGGGCCACAGAAGCGATCTCCCATCGGCC
The DNA here is from genome assembly GCF_055559155.1 of Kitasatospora sp. NPDC024654. NCBI lineage: Bacteria > Bacillati > Actinomycetota > Actinomycetes > Kitasatosporales > Streptomycetaceae > Kitasatospora > Kitasatospora sp. NPDC024654. Next base: position 18,173 of record NZ_JBVHLF010000065.1, on the reverse strand, counting down.
GGCGCGGGCCCGCAGGCGGAGCGGGTAGGTCAGTGGCCACACCCCGGCCGCATCGGTGGCGTGCACCTGGGCCTGCACGTCGAGCACCGTCCCATCGGCCGGGGCGGTCGGCACCGACTGGGCGGCCGACAACGCCACCAGGTCGACCTTCGTGTAGGCGGCGCCCGGGGGCGGGATCTGAGCGCCGGGCGACAGATAGCGGGTGCTATCCCCGAGCCCGGTTAGGTACGCCGTCAGATAGCCGAGCACCGAATCCTGCAGCGGCCCGCCGACGATCTGCGTGCTGTACACCTCCGCCACCGGATCCGGCCCGGGCAGGGTCGCCGGACCGGCCACCTCAGCCGGAGCCGCCGAGATCGCCAACGCATCCGGCGCCCCGCCCGACCCATTCGCGCGAACCATCGCGACCGGCACCGCGAAGTACCGGACCCCCAGCACCCCGCCCTGCGCACCGGCTTGCGCACGGCCTTGCGCGGGGCCTTGCGCAGCGCCAGAGCTCTGCGCAGAAGGGTCGGTGCCGCTCTGCGCGGCCGGTGCCGGCAGCGTCATCGTCGCCGCCACCGTCACCAGCCAGGTCCGCCCACCCATCGGCGTGCTGCGCACGGCGACCACTCGCTGGACGGCCGCTTGCGCGCCGCTCGCTGGCTGCGGGAGTTCGACGCCCGGCGCCATGGCGCGCACCGCGTCGCCCGCGGGGCTGTCCTGCGAGCTGCGCAGCCAGAGCTGGATGAAGAGTTCGGCGTACCCGGTCGGCGGCGCGATCACGGTCGGCGCGGCGGCCTGGAGGATCGGGGCGGTCTTCGCCAGTGCCTGCGGGACGACGGTGAGGGCGGCGACCAGGGCCAGCGGACCGCACGCCAGCGCGGCCCACACACCCACGCGGCCGGCCATGGCCCGTCGCTGGGCCTGCCGCAGGTCGCCGTCGGTGGCGGCCGCGGCGTCCGGCGCCCGATCGCGCCGGGAGAAGAACGTACTCACGAGAAGGGCTCCTCGCTCGCTCAGTGGAAGCTGTCGAGTGAGGAAACCCTCCAGACCTTGACGGATCCGTTGATGATCGAAGCTGCGGAGGTAACGCCTTCACAACGCATGCCATCAATCGTGTGACCTGCGGGTTCGCCAGAGCATCACGGATTGGTTGATGGCCCGTCATGCGGGTCCCGGGGATTCATTGACGGCGCATCGCCCGCCAGCGCGAGATAGGTTGACGGCCGCCAAGGGGGCCGGGGATTCATTGATGGCCGGCTCTCGCATCCCGGGGATTCATTGATGGCCTGCCCCGCGCGTGGCAGGCGGCCGCCTGCCGTGACGGCCACGCCGCGATCCGCGAGCGGGGCCGCATCAGAGCCTGGCGCCGCCCGAGCCTGGTACCGGCTCCCCGACGGCAGGGCCCGGCCAGCGGGCATCGGATTCATCGATGGCCATCGTCCCCGCTGCCGGGATTCATTGACGCTGCCTTGCGCACCGCTCCGGGCTGGTTGACGGCCGCCTCGGGCGGAGCGGGGAGGTCCAGCTCTTCGGCCGACCCGTGTGCGCGCCGGCGGAGGGCCACCAGCCCGCGCAAAGAGATCCATGCGCGGACACCATGCGGCGGCCTTGCGCAGAGCTTTGCGCTTGCGCGCGCAGTACCCCTTGCGCATGCGCATGCGCAAGGGCCACCGGCACCGTCGCAGCTCAAACGGCTGCGCAAGGCGGGCGCAGGGCGTCCCCCTCCAGGCCGTCAAGGGACCCGCCACCGATTGCCGGATGCCTTGATCACGGCCGTTGCCCAGTTGTGATCCGCCGGGGCCTCCACGTCAACGGGTCCGTCAACGGGTGCGGGGTTACCTCGTTCGACGATCCGCCGAACACCCCCAGGAGCACCCGATGCCGCCCTTCCCGAAGCTCCCACTCGACCTCGGCTTGAGCGGCCACGAGCGCCTGGCCCTGCTCGCCCTCCTCTGCCACCTCACCGCTGGCTTCGTGTACCTCACCGTGACCGGTGCCGACGACTGGTGGGGACACTGCCTGGACCGAGAGATCCGTCCCACCCTGGCCAGCACCTTGACCGCGGCGGCCATCAGCACACTGGTGGTTTCGCTCTGGCCGGTGCCCCTTGCCTTGCGGACCGTCCGCTCGATCACCTCCCGCCTCAGCGTCGCAACGCTCCCAGGAACCCGGCGAATCCCGGAGTCTGCACCCGCAGCAGCCCTGGCAGCGCCCACCGGGTCAGCCCCCACCCCAGCCGTACCTCAGCACCCCCCAGTTCCCCCGCTCTGGTACCGCCGGGACTACGAAGCAGTCCGGACCAGCCTCGCAGAGGGCCGCACCGTCATCGCCCGGTGCTGGGCCTGCGGTCTGGTTGACGACGCCACGATGGTGTTCGGCCCCGGCCACCCCTACACCCGCGACGCCTGGGAGATGCTCGCGCACGTCGTTCGTGTCGCCCTGGTCGAGCGCTGGCCCGAGCCAGCCACCACCCCAGACGCTTACGAACCATTCGAGGCCTTCCTGTTCCCGCACGGCCACCCCGCCACCGCCCCAACCGGTGAGGACGGCCACAGCGTCTACTGCTCCGCCAGTTGCTCGCAGCCAGAGGTGACCTGGTGACCGACTTTCTGACCCAGCTCTCCACCGGACCGGACGGTCAGCTGCTGTGCACCGGGCTGGACTATGTGGAGTTCGACACCCGCCTCGCCCGCGACGGATCCTGCCCGCCAGCCACGAAGAGCGCCTACATGGCGCTGGGCGCCTTCGCGAACATCGAGGACCGCTTCACGTTGACCGCCGAGTCCGTGGCGGGCTGGTCGGAGGAGGTGCGGCACCGGCTGCTTCCGTACCGCAAGACCATCGCCGCATGCATGGGCCGATCCGTCTGGACGTTCGATCGCGCCGTCGACGATTTGGTCAACCGTCACTTCCTCACCGTCATCGCGCAGTGCGACCCCGACAATCCCGGTGTCTCGGAGGCCAACCTCTACCGGCTTCTCGACCGCGAGCGCTGGGCTCGCCAGCTCCTGGAGCGCGCCGAGCAACGGGCCGCCGAGCAACGGGCCCCTGCGCCGGCTCTCGGCCCGGATGGCCGTCCCCTGCCCAGGGTGCTGCGCGCCCCGGGCATCGACCACATCCGACTGGACGCCCGCATCGCCCAGTGCGGTCAGCGCCCCCCGGTCTACAAGGCGGTCTACGCCGCCGTCGCCAGCTTCACGAACATCCACAGCCGGGCGATCACCGACCGGCCGCCGACCCTGAAGGAACTGCAGGCCTGCACCGGGCTGGGCCGCACCGCCGTCACCGGAGCACTCGGCCAGCTGCGCGCCGACGGCGTACTGGAGACGCGCGAGAACTACCTGCCCGCCGGCGAGGGGGGCGGCAAGACCGCATCCTCGTACTTCCTCCTCGACGGCCGGCTGTGGCGCCGACGCGCAGCTGCGCGCGAGGACGCCGAACTGGGCGCCTTCCATGGGGGGTCTGTGCACCAGGCGGACGGGGGTCTGTGCACCAGGCGGACGGGGGTGTGTGCACCACGCGGACGGGTGTCTGTGCACCAGACGGACCAGGGTCTGTGCACCAGGCGGACGACATTAAGAGAAGTAGTACGAGAACGAGCGACGAATCCCTCCCGGACGCCCGTAGGGCCAGTACAGGTGGTTTCGCGCACGAGCCGCGCAACTCGCACACGGCATCGAAGCCAGGCCGAAACGGCGGCTCCGCCGCGACGACCACCAAGAAGCCCCGCATCAAAACGATCCGTACCTCGACCTCCCGCCCCGTCCCGGGCGAGGACGCCGTCTTCGCGGCCGTCGACGCCCTGGGCGTCAGCAAGCACCCCGCCCTGCGGGTTCCGCCGCTGCGCCGCGCGGTACGCGAGCTGCTGTCGGCCGGCCGTACGCCCGAGCACGCGCTCGCCCGGATCAACGCGGGTTGGTGGAAGGCCGGCGTCCCGGAGCGGATCGCCGCGGGGGAGATCCGCGGCCCGGTGGGCTACCTGGCGAGCATCCTCAACGCGCGGGACTGCGAGCGGCCAGACTGCGAACGGGGCGTCATCCTTGGCAGCGGCGAGGAGTGTCGCACCTGCGACTTGCGTGCGATCGAGCGGCAAGCCGAGCGGGCCCGCCACCATCTGGAGGCCGACACCGAGGAACTCGACCAGGCAGCGGCCAAGAAGGCGGCCGAGCAGGAGCCGGTCGTGGACGACGCGCCCGCCCTGCCGCACGCGGGAGCGGTGACGTGGCGCTGCGAAGCGCCCGGGGCCGATGGGTTCGGCTCCGGCACCTGCGGTCGGCCCGGTCGCGGCACCCCGCCGCCGCTGCGGATGTGCCTGGACTGCCGGGGCGATCTGGAGCGGGCGCTCGCCCGTCGCAGGATGGCGTGATCTGTTCGCCTGCTGGGCATGGAACTTCGGTACACAGCGCAGGGCCGCCTCCCCCTGCTTCGGACGGGGGGAGGCGGCCCTGGTATGTGGTCAGACGCCGAGGCGCTGGGCGAAGGCCACGAAGGCGCTGAACGCGGCGGGGCTGAAGAGCAGGGCTGCTCCCTCGGGGGTCTTCGAGTCGCGGACGGCGACGGCCTGGTGCTCGGTGTCGATGAGGTCGGCGACCTCGATGCAGTTGTTCCCAGCGCCGCTATAGGACGACTTTCGCCAGTGGGCCAGGTCCGCGAGTTCGGGCGCGGTGATGGGCCGGGTGATCATTTGCATACCTCTCGGGTGAGTTGGTGTAGGAAATCTGGTGTCGACTCGGCCGGCAGAGCCGAGCGGGACAGTGCCTCGAACATCCGCTGGTGGCGGCCGACGTCGCGCGGCTTGTCCGTCATGGACATCCCGGCCCCCGCGGAGTCCACCTGGACCGTTGTCGGGAGCGTGGAGCCGAGGTCCAAGATCGTGAAATCGTTGAACGCGAGGTAGCCGCGGACGGACTGCGGCAGGATCTGCACGGTCACGGTGTCGAGAGCCGCGATCCGGGTGATCTCCTCGTACTGGGCCCGCATCAGGTCGAGGTCGCCGACCACGTACCGCAGCGCCGGCTCGTAGAGGATGGCCCACAGCTTCACGGGATCGTCCGGCGTCATCAGACGCTCCTTGCGCTTCATCCGAAGCGAGACGCTCTTCGTGACGAACTCTGTGGTGTACTCCTCGACCGGCTTGGCGATCTCGTGCAGGGCCCGCGCGTAGGCCTCGGACTGCAACAGGCCGAGAACGGCGGTGGGGTGGTAGGCCCGGATCGAGACCGCCGCGGACTCCACGCCGAGGAACCGGGGCATGGCCGTGGCCATACCGGCGGTGTAGGGAGTCCACCAATCTTGATCCTTCGCGGTGCGCTGGAGCCTCACCAGGCGCTCGACGTCCTCCTCCTCGGCGCCATACCGGGCGAGAAGGGTGCGCAGGTCGGCGGCGTTGCGGAGGTCCTGAAGGCCCGTTTCGACCCTCTGGAGTTTGGTCTCGGAGAAGCTCAGCTCCTTCGCCGCGTCTTCGAGTGTGATGCCCGCTCGCTGGCGCAGGTGCCGGAGCTCGTGCCCCAGCTCGATACGCCTGGCCGTTGGCCTGGGTCGTGCTGCCATGTGCCCACCTCCAGAGGTCATATGCCCACCGCGCCAGCCGATGCGCGCAGCATTCCACGTCATGTGATCGCCGCACCAGCCGATGCGTTTGCGCTGGCATGTGCCAATGTTCCTGCGGCGAGTGATGCATTGCAGATTCAGTTGCAGATTCAGCGTAGACGCGCGACGGTATGAGCGTGCCCCGATTTGACGGGGCATCAGTAGCGGGGGCCCCGTCGATGCGTCCCCCGACACCGAGGGGCCGCCGCTCCACCTCGAAATCCTGGAGCGCTGATGACACGCGCTGACACCGGCACGGACAGGCCTCATCCCTGGACTGGAGCGGTCGCACTGCCGGACCCGAACCCCACGTTGCTGCCCCGGCGGCCGAAGCGGCACCTGAGCAGTGTGGAAGGCACGACGGCCACCACCGACCGGATGGTGCTGGACGAGCACCGCAGCGAGCAGGGCCGGTGTGCGCGCTGCGACAGCCAATGGCCTTGCGAGACCACCCTGAGGATTCGGTACGGGGGCACGGTATGACCCGGCCGAGCAGTTCAGCCCGTCCTGAGCCGGCCGTGGTGGTCTCAGGACAGCAGACCTCCGGGATCTGGCTCCCTGGCCACGGCGGCGAGGTGTCCGTGGAGGACACGGCGTCGGCGCTGCGGCCGATGTTGCCGCGCCCAGCGACAGCGATGCTGGGGTACCGGCCGCAGGCGCCCGGGATCGCTCGCCGTCTGGTGCGGGAGAAGCTGAGCGAGTGGGGACTGGACGCCATCGTCGCGGATGCCGAACTGGTCGTCAGCGAGCTGGTGACCAACGCGCTGGGCACCGGATGCCGCACCCTCATGCGGGTGTCCGTCCGACGGCCGACCGATTCGCTCGTGCGCCTGGGCGTACGGGACGGCTCGCGGAGCATGCCGGTCCTGATCCAGGCCGGCCGCGACGACGAGCACCACCGCGGCCTGGCCCTGGTCCACGATCTGACCCGTGGCCAGTGGGGTGCCTGGCCCGATGCCAATGGCAAGACCATATACGCCGATCTGGCCTGCTGACCTGCCCCGTCCCGGACGGCGCGGCCACACCATCAACCTGACTGGCTTGCCCTCGGCCTCTGCCCTGCGGGTCCGGCGCACCGCGGTGCGCCGGACCGGCGCCCACGACCGCCGCGCACCCCCCCACCCAGTGAGTACACCTAAGAAGGGACCTCCCCGTGGATCAGTACGCGAACCGTCGCCAACGGCTGCTGACGTCGTCTCGACCCTTGCCGGACTTCGAAGTCGTGGCCGCCAGCGGGCCCTGGCTCCACCGCGCCGACGGCAGCCGGATCCTCGACGGATCCAGCGGGCTGCTGTGCGTGAACGTGGGGCAGAACAGCCCCAAGGTCCTCGCCCGTATCGAGCAGCAGTTCTCCCAGTACTCGTACGGGGGTGCTGCCGTCGTCCAGCCCCACATCCAGATGGAGTTGGCGGACCGCCTGTGCCGCGCCGTGGGGCGGCCGGAGGACTCCGTCGCGCTGGTCACCTGTGGGACGCTCGGCGTAGAGGTCGCTATCGGCCTGGCCAGGAACATCACCCGCGTACGCGACGGGAAGCGACGCGGGGACATCCTGACGTCCGACCTGAGCTACCACGGGATGAGCACGCTCACCCTCGCACTCGCCGGTAACCACGCCCGCCGCCCCCGCCCGGAGGACTCGCTCGGCATCGGCCCGGCGTTCCCGGCGCCCTACCCGCCCACCCACAACCACGGCCACCAGACGTGCGACGCCTCCTGCGCCGAGGAGATCGCGAAGGCGATCGACGCCCGGGGAGCGGAGAACGTCGCCGCCGTCCTGCTGGAACCGGTCAACGGCACCACCGGCGGCGCCTACGTGCCGCCCAACGGATACCTGCGGCGCGTCGCGGAGATCTGCCGGGAGCGCGACGTCCTGGTGATCCACGACGAGGTCCTGACCGGGCTGTGGCGCACCGGCACGCCGCTGGCCGGCCAGCACTGGGACGGCGTCGAGCCGGACATCGTGATCCTGTCCAAGGGCCTGGGCGCCGGCTACACCCCGGTGGCCGCAGTGCTGGTGTCGCCGGACATCGCGCCGTTGATCCGGCACGACGACGCGGACCCGCTGCCCGCGATGGGCACCATGGCCGCGCACCCGCTCATGGCCGCGGCCTGCCTCGGCGTCCTGGACGAGCTGGAGGCCATGGACCACGCGGCCTTCCGGGCGCGCGGCCAGCGGCTCGGCGCGTCCCTTCGATCCCTGACCGACCTGCCCGAGGTACGGGAGGTAAGGGGCCTGGGCCACCTGTACGGGGTAGAGCTCGCGCCCGGCCTCCTGTGGCCCCTGCTGCAGGAGACCGAGCGGCGCGGGGTGTTCTTCTACCCCTTCACCGGAGCCGGCCACCCGAAGTCCGAGGGCCTGGTCGTCGCCCCGCCGCTGACCTCGACGGACGAAGAGCTCGACTTCCTGACCGCCGCTCTCACCGACGCGGTGAGAGCCCACAGCTAACCCAGCCACCCCCGCCCCCTCCATGCGGGCGGACCATTCCACCTCAGAGAGGACACCGACATGCAGTTCCCCGTCACGGTCATCGACCAGCTCGATGGCGACCAGCTCCGCAAGTGGCACGACTTCTACGGGGTGAACGCCGACCGGCCCCGCTACGAGGAGGAGGGCATCTGGCGGCGCACCCAGCAGGCCGAGACCGCAGCCAACTCCGGCTGGACGGGCGAGGGCGACGCGCGCCGACGCATCGTCCACTACTGGCTCCAGTACGGGCTCGTGGACACCACGGCTGCGCAGTCGCTGGCCATGCAGCAGTTGTACCTGTACCACTCGGTGACCGCGCCGCAGACGGAGATCGAGGAAGCGTGGGAGCAGAACCACGCCATGCTCTCCGAGGGCGGCTGGAAGCACGTCGGACCGGGCCGGTTCGAGCTGGGTGACCTGCGCCTCCACATGATCCGCGTCGAGGAGCACCAGGAGGATCAGCGCGCGGGCCGCAAGCTCCCGGCGGGCTACGAGACCATCGACACCACGTTCACCTCCGTCAACACGTTCCCGCCGAGGGCGATCCGGCGTCGACCGTGGGAGGTTCTGACCCACGGGGTCCGGGTCAAGGACACCCCCGGCACGCCGGCCTACGCCGACAACCTGGCGCAGCTCGTGAACTACCTGCCGTTCCAGGTCGAGGTCGGCTGCGGCGTCTCCTACGAGGCGGGGATTCCGCCACTGCATCGGCTCCACGAGATGTACCACGTCAACGAGATCGAGGACGAGCAGCTCCGCAAGGGCTTCACCTTCGTCCTCGCGCCGGGCCGGGACCCGCTGCTCGCGGAGATGCTGCTCAACACCGAGGACAAAGTCTTCGAGCTGTCTGAGATGTACCGGGCCTGCTTCAACGCCGAGGTCACGCCAGCCCTGCACACCCTCAAGCGGATTGAGGAGGCCGGGCACATGGTCGGCCCGTTCATCACGAACAACTTCGACGCGCTCGGTGCCCGCGCCGGGTTCGAAGAGGAGTTCATGCGCCGCTACGACCAGCGAATCCCGCCGGTCACCTTCCACCCGGAGGCGAAGGCGCTGCTCGTGGTCGGGCTGCACGCCGACCGGCGGTGGGTGGCCAAGCGGGCTCGCGAGGCCGGGCTCAAGGTGTTCATCGTCGACCCGGAGGGATTCCCCCGTCCGGACGGTTCCTGGTTCGCCTACCCGCTGGAGGGGCCGCAGACCGGTGACGTGGTCGTCCGGCAGACTGCGGCCGACGCGATCGGCGAACTGGAGCAGCTGCTGAACTCCGGCATGGACAAGGCGTGATCGGTGGGGCCGGGGAACGGCGCTAGCCTCAGTACTGTTCCCCGGCCCCGCAGACGGGACCCCTCCAAGAGTGAGAGTCAAGGAATGCGTATTTCAGTAATCGGCTGTGGTCACCTCGGCATCCCGCACGCGGCGGCGATGGCCGAACTCGGCCACGAGGTCATCGGCGTGGACGTCGACCAAGCCAAGGTCAACCTGCTCAACGCCGGCGTATGCCCCATCTACGAGACCGGCCTTCCCGAGCTGATCGCCCGCCACACCGAAAGCGGGCGCCTGCAGTTCACCACCGACATCCGCGAGGCCGCCGAGTTCGCCGAGCTGCACTTCATCGGCGTCGGAACCCCCATCGACGCCGACGGCCGCTCCTACGACACCGCACAGGTCTACGGCGCCATCCGCCAGCTCGCCCCACACCTCACCAAGGCCTGCACCATCGTCGGGAAGAGCACGGTCACCGTCGGCACGACCGTCCAGGTCACCGCCCTCGCCCAGCGCCTGGCCCCCGCGGGTGCGAGCGTCGAGGTCGTCTGGAACCCCGAGTTCCTGCGCGAGGGCCACGCCGTCGAGGACACCCTGCGCCCGGACCGCATCATCGCCGGGGTCACCAGCCTGGAGGGAGAGAAGGCGATCCGCGCGGTCTACGCCGGCATCCTGGACGCCGGAGTCCCCTTGTTCGTCTGCGACCCGCAGACCGCCGAACTCGCCAAGGGCGCGGCGAACACCTTCCTCGGCCTGAAGATCTCGTACATCAACGCAGTCGCCGACATGTGCGAGGCCGCTGGCGGCGACATCTCCCAGATCGTGGAGATCCTCGGCATCGACCCCCGCATCGGCAGCGGCGGCATGAGGCCCGGCATCGGCTACGGCGGCGGCTGCCTGCCCAAGGACGTCCGCGCCTTCACCGCCAGCGCGCGGCAGCTCGGCGCCGAACGGGCCGCCTCCCTCCTGCTCGCCGCCGAGAAGATCAACGAGAGCCGCACGGACGTCGCCATGGATCTCATCACCCGCGCCCTTGGCGACCGACCCGTCAAGGGCGCCCGGGTCACGGTGTGGGGCGCCGCGTTCAAGCCCGGCACCAACGACGTCCGCGAGTCCCCGGCCCTGGCTCTCGCCCAAGCCCTCCAGCAGACCGGCGCCACCGTCACGGTTCACGACCCCCAGGCCGTGACCACAGCTGTGATCCGCAACCCCGAACTGGACTACACTGACGATCTGCCTGCCTCCGTCAACGGCGCCGATCTAGTTGTCCTGGCCACCGAATGGCCCGAGTACCAGCAGGCCAACCCCCAAGCCCTCGTGAGCCGCCCCGCCAACTCGCTGCTCATCGACTGCCGTACCACCCTCGACCCCGAGCCCTGGCGCGCGGCGGGCTGGAGTGTCTACCAGCTCGGACGCCCCGGGAAGTAGAACCGGGCCCCGAGAGCGCGGCGGGTCGGGCTGCCTGGCCGTGGGGAGTGCGGCATTTCGAACATGCGCGACATCGTGCACTCCTGCGGTACGGTGCCCGCCTATGGCGGGCGTAGTGCGCTGTAGCGAGCAGCGGGCGCCCCGGCCAAATGACAGTTGGCCGGGGCGCCCGTTTTGTGCCGCACGGGTCCTACTTGAACACCGCGACGACCACTGCGACCACTCCGGTCAGCGCGCTGACCGGGGCGGCGTTGCGCCGCAGCCACCGCCAGGAGTTCCGGAGCCTCGGGAGGATCCGGTGGCACCGGGGCGGTTCGGACTCTCGTTCCATGGGTGTTCTCCTGCTCGCCGGACAGCCGGCTGGGTTCGACCGGTTAGGGGTGAGCGAGTGGGGCACCCGTCCGCCAGTGAGCCGACGGGCGGAACGGTGGTCGTCGGAGCGGGCCCCGGTGACCACGGACTCGACCCTTCCACGCCGACCGTGCCCGCGGATATCCCAGATGTGAGTCGACCCCGTTAAGGCCGTTAAAGATCATCTATCGGCAGCGTGATCCGCAGTACGGGCTCCCGGTTTCCGGGCGTGCCCCGTCGGCGTTGCGGGGGGTCACCGGGCGTCGTCCGTGGCGGCGGTGGGCTCGGTGCGCGAGGTGATGCGAGCGAGCCGCTTGACCGACCTGATCGAAGCCATGGTCGAGGTCGTGTCCACCGCGCAGGAATGGCTGGTCGTCACCGGCAGCCGCTCCCGCGAGAAGTCCTACCTGGCGGCCATCGAGACTGCCGTCGCCCAAGTTCCCGACCTGGTGCACTACCGCGTCCTGTACGGACCGCCCCACCACCCGGAACTGACCACCCATCTGCTGCGCCTGCTGGAGTTGCGAGACCCGCGTGAGAGGCGCAACGGCCACCCGACCCTGCGGATCGGCGTGGTGGAGCAGCCCGCCGCGCTGGAGCGCTTCTTCGTCGCCTCCGAGACCCGGGCGGTGGTCCCGCTCCCGTCCCTGCATGGAGCCGACAGCTTCGACTCCGGCGTCCTGCTCGGACCCGAAGCCGCTGTGGGCCTGGTCCAGCACGCCCGGGAGGCCTGGGCATCGGCCCGGCCGTTGCACACCCCGGAAGCGGTTCTCGCGCTCACCCCGCGCGGGAAGTAGACGAAGGGCGAGGAGCGAAGTGAGCGAGAATCTGCTGGACGCGGCCCGAAGCCGGGCGACATCAGTCGTCGACCTGGCACAACGGCTGGTTCGCGCTCCCAGCCGTGGCGGCATCGACCCCTACGAGCCGGTCCTCGCGATCGTCGAGGACTGGCTGACCCGCCATCATCTCCCGCACCGGCGCCTGAATAACCCGGCAGGCGCCCCGGTCGCCCTCGTCGTCGAGGTCGCCGGCACGGCACCGGGAACCTGGTGGACACTGGACGCCTGCCTCGACACCGCCCCCTTCGGCGACGAGAACGCCTGGTCCTTCCCCCCGACCTCCGGCGACGTCAAGCAGAACTGGCTGCTTGGCCGGGGCAGCGCCGACTCCAAGCTCGCCGCCGCCACCTTCTGCCACATCGCCGCCGACGTCCACGCCCGCGCCCACGAACTGGCTGGCGGCCTCGCGGTGCTCCTGGACGTCGACGAACACACCGGCCACTTCGGCGGGGCCCTCGCCTACCTCGCCGACCCGCACACCATCCGCCCCGAGGGCGTGATGATCGGCTACCCCGGACTGGACGAAGTCGTCGTCGGCGGCCGCGGCCTGTGGCGCGCCCAGGTGAAAGTCCACGGAGCCTCCGGCCACTCCGGCTCCAGCAGGCCGACCGTCGGCGCGATCTCCCGCGCCGCCCACCTCATCCACGCCCTCGACAACGCCGACCTCCCAGCTCCCGCCGACAACGACCCCTTCCCGCTGCCACCCAAGGTCTCCGTCACCGCCTGCCACGGCGGCGAAGGCTTCTCCGTCGTCCCCGACCTATGCACGCTCTACATCGACATCCGCCTCACCCCCGCCTTCAACGAGAACGACGCCCACGACCTGGTCCACGCCGCCACCGCAGCCCTCGACCGAGACCACCCCACCCGGCACCCCACCGAGGTCGACACCGTCGCCATCTGGCCCCCGTTCCAGCTGGGCCCCGGCCAGGAACCCGCCGCCGCTCTGCTGCGCGCTGCCAAGGAGACCGGCCTCGAACCCCGGCCCAAGACCGCCGGCCCCTCCAACATCGGCAACCTGCTCGCCCGCCACGGCATCGCCGCCACCGCCGGCTTCGGTGTCCCCTACGAAGGACTCCACGGAATCGACGAACGCGCCCACCTGACCGAACTCCCACACGTCTACGCCGTCTACCACCAGACCGTCCTCGACCTGCTGCACCCGTCCTGACATCCCAGATCCGTCCCAGATCCATCCCACCCGGCGTCCCGGAAACAGCCCAAACCGCAGCCCTGGCCACCCCGGGGTCGCGGGCGGTCCCATGAAAGCGCTGGCCGTTAACCGGCCGGAGCCGAGACCGGACCGAGGGAGGCACCGCCGTGGCGCAACCGCACCGGACCCCGAAGCAGCCGAACACCAAGCTGAACGACTTCCTGGTGACCTACGGTGTCAGCCGTAAGGCACTGGCGCACCTCGTCAACCAGCTCGGTGCCCGCGACGGCCACCGACCTCCTACTCGCATACCAGCGTGGGCAACTGGCTGGCCGGCATGCGCCCCAAGGATCCGGCCCCGCGACTCATCGCCGCCGCGCTGAGCGGCCGAATCGGTCGGCCCGTCGACCCGGAGGAGATCGGCATGGGCGTGGCGCGCGAGGCGGACGTCCGGCTGGGATGGGATTTCCCCAGAGACCGCACCGACGCCATCCGCGGCGTCCAGCACTACTGGAGCACTGGCACCGTGAAGCGACGCGACTTCCTCAGCGGCGGCACCTTCGCCACCGCCGCCTACGCCACACCCGTCACCCGCTGGCTCGCCCTACCCTCGGACACCACCACCGGACAGAGCGCCGGGCGGCGCATCGGCCGCACAGACCTGGCCGACCTCTGGGACGCCGCAGGCCAAGCCCGCCAGTGGGACTCCAAGTTCGGCGGCGGCGACTGGCGCTCCAGCTCGGTCTCCCAGTGCCTCACCCACCAGGCCATCCCGCTCCTGGACGGCACCTACAGCGACGACGTCGGCCGCGAGCTGTTCTCCGCCACCGCCGAACTCGCCCGCGTCGTGGCCTGGTCCGCCTTCGACAGCGGCCAGCACGCCGTCGCCCAGCAGCACTTCATCCAGGCACTGCGGCTGGCGCGGGCCGGCGGCGACATCGAAATGGGCGCCTACGTCCTCACCACGATGTCACTGCAGAGCATGCTCCAGGGCTACCCCGACGAGGCGGTCGACATGGCCCAGGGCGCCTTCGAGCGAGCCAAGGGCCATGCGGCGCCCCGCGTCCTGGCCTTCGCCAAACTCGCCGAAGCCCGGGCCCACGGCCGCCTCGGCGACACAGCGGCTGCCACCGCCGCGCTGGGCAGCTCCGAGGACCTGCTCGACCAGGTCCGCCCCGGCACCAACGACCCGACATGGCTCGACTACTTCAACGAAGCGCGACTCGCCGCCGATGCCACCGAGGTGTTCCGCGACCTGGGCAAGCCCGCGACTTCCCTGGTCTGGAACCAGCGGGCCGAGACCATGCCGGTCGACCGCTTCGCCCGGGCCACCGGCATCCGCCGCGCGGTCGTTGCCACCAGTCACCTCCAAGCCCGCGACCTCGACAGCGGCCTGGCGGCGGGCCGCGAAGCCACGGACATCCTGGCCCGGGTCAGCTCCAGCCGCGCCACCGCGTATCTGACCAAGATCACCGAGGCCCTTGCCCCCTGGAAGAATGAACCGGCCGCCCGTGAGTTCAGCCACCACGTCAACCAGCTCCACCGGGCAGCACGGGCCTAACCGTCGCACGCCGTGCGTCGCCGACCCCCCGCGACGCCCAGCGCGACGACTTCACGCGTCAGCTGATGGCCACCGGGACGGTCCCGCCGATCAACTTCCCGGTCTTGATCGCGCTCGCGTAGGAAGCCCATGGCGGCTGGTCCGCGTAGATGTCGTCCCAGTCGAGCCGGCCGATGAGCAGCGCGATCGATCCCCGTTCGGCGGCCATGGCGAGCCACACCGACGGCGCGTACATGGTGGCGCCCGACAGCAACTCCGTCTCGTCGTAGCGAACGGCCAGACGATCCCCGGGGCCGGTGCGCACGCTCCACCGTGGACTCGGCGCCGGCAGACGGCCGAGCGAGACCAGTCGCTGCAACCCGCTGTCCAGGAAGTGCGAGATCACCGGGTCGAATGCCGAACCGGTGCCGTCGAAGACCATGACGTCCTCCTCGTAGGCGAGGAGCAGGGCGGCCCGGTCCCCGGAGCTTGTCGGGAGTCCGATGGCGCGGGGGATGAGATCGGTCGGGCCGGTGACGGCGAGCTCGTCGTGGCCGGCTTCGACGACCCGCGAGTCGGAGCAGCGGTGGTGGGCGAACCCCAGCCGGGACAGCAGGGGGCTGGTGGTGAGCACGGCGCTGACCGGCTCCTGGTCGGCGCGGCCGCGGCCGCCGCACTCCACGCAGGTGAAGGTCCGGGTCCGCTGGCGCAGCTCGGCGGCCTTGGTCGGGCCGATCCGCGCGAGGATGTCGTCAGCGATGGCGAGAGCGGGATGGGACATGTCGGTCCTCTCGGGGACGGTGGTGGTCTACAGATCGGTCCAGCTGCAGGCCGCGCGGTCAGGCCGGGTGAGCGAGTGCCACACCGGCGCGGACGGCCCGTGCTCCTCGATGTCGTCGAGCGTCGCGGCGCCGGCCGGGACCTTGCGCAGCAGGTTGACGACCCGCGCGCTATCCGTGGCGGCCAGCTGCAGGTCCTCGATCCGATTGCGCATCGTGGTCTGGGACCCGTTGGTCAGGACGAACAGGATCCGCGGGAACAGCGGGTAGTAGTCCTGCCAGGCCGGCGCAGCGCCTTGCGCCTCCGTGGTGCCGCGCAGCCGCAGCGGGATCGGTGTCAGCTCGTAGAAGCGGGCGTAGGCGGTCAGCTTCGAGGTGAGGGTCTCGCTGCTCTCGGTGCACCGGTCCAGCTCGATGAACGCCCGCAGGTGGGTCCGGCCCTCCGGGGTGCTGGCCGTGTACCGCATGAGGGCATCGGCGCGCAGCGCGTCGCGCCGGCGCTCGGAGAGCTTGTGGTAGACCTCCGGCACCCAGTCGAGCGGGCCGTACTCGTCGCCGCGCCGGCGGGCGTCGCGCAGGAACAGCACGTGCGTGAGGAAGACGTCCTCGGCGTGGGCGGCGTTCAGCAATGCCCGGTCAGGGTCGAGCTTGACCGGCGGGCTGTTCAGGCCGGCCAGCTCGCGGAACTCGCCCGCGATCTCCCGTCCGGCGTCGGTGAGGAAGAAGGTCCGCAACCGCCCGGGGAAGTAGGAGCGGGTCACGGAGTCGATCAAGCCCTTGGCGTGCAGGATCTGCAGGCGCCGGTTCGGCCAGCTCTTATTGGCGAAGGGGCCGAGCACTTCCCGCAGCTGGTCCGCCGTCACGAGCCGGTGCTGGAAGAGCAACGCCAGGACCTGCCGGTCGAAGCTCTCCCCGCTGTTGCGCTGTCGCACGGTCCTGCTGGCCACGCTGGTGGTCACGTCCGGGTCTCCCTCCTCGTCCGCACACCTGGTCGTGGGCGGTCGGTGCGGATTGCTACTGGCGTAGAGACAACCCCGGATACCTTGACGCACCCGTTGATGATCGACCCCTGGAGTGGACACGATTCCGTAACGCCGCACGTCAAGCAGGAGATGGGGATTCCTTGATGGCCTGCGCGATCGGCGTGGCCCGGCTCACGGGCGGTCGATTCCTTGATGGCCTGCGCGATCGGCGTGGCCCGGCTCACGGGCGGTCGATTCCTTGATGGCCTGCGCGATCCGACCATCAAGGAATCAGGCGCTCTCCGCGCCCTTGATCTCGTTGAGCAGCTTGCGGCCCCACTCGCGGGACACCCCGAGGTCCTCGCCAACCTGGTCCGCCGTCAAGGAGGGGTTCGCGCGCAGCATCTCCCGCACCCGCTCGCGCCGCTGCTCCGCGACGACGTTGCGCCCGGCCTGGCGCGGCCGCGGCTTCGATTCCACCACGCCCACCGGCCGGCCGCCGGTCTTCTTCTCGCCCTGCAGGAACCGCTCCTGGCTGTCCCAGACCTTGATGGTCCCCCGGCGGTAGTGCTTGACGCCGAAGACGAGCGCATCGGGCTGCGGACCGGAGGTGTACTTCGAGTCGGACTTGTCGGCCGTGTAGGTACGCCAGCTCGACGGGGTGGGCCGGCGCTCCTCGGGGATCACCAGGTAGGCCTCCTCGACGTCGAGCAGGTCGTCGTCGTTCTCACGGGCGAGCGCGCAGACGACCCACCGGCTGACGCTGAACTCCAGGCGCAGCTGGATGTCGAGCGGCCAGGCGCCCTTCGCGTTGGTCGCGATCAGCTTGGCGTTGACGTCGACCACCTGGTCCTCGGCGGCCACCGGCGCGTCCTCGGCATACAGGTCGACCAGCTCCACCTTCTGGTACTTCTCGTTGACCGCGGGGATCTTCGCGTCGTCGGCGACGGCGACCTTGGTGTCGGCACCGGTGAGGTAGGCCGTGAGGTAGTCGAGCACAAGCTTCTGCAGCGCCTTGTCCTCGACCGGCACCGTGTACAGCGCGTCGGGGTCGGCCGGGGTGAGCAGCGGGATCTCTCGCTCCTCGACGGCGGCGAGCAGCTGCTCCTCGTCCCAGTAGCGGAACTTGGCGCCGGGCCGGCTGATCGGCTTGGCGGCCAGCTTCTCCCAGCGACGGGTGTTGGTGAAGGTGCGCGGGCTGATGCCGAGCAGGGATGCGGCCTTGGCAGTGTCGGCGGCGGTGCGGCCGGCGGGGATCATCGGATGCTCCTTGGGTGGGCAGGTTGGGTGGCCGCGGCCCGAACTGGACTGCAACAAGAGAACGGTATCGCACTCGAAGCATGATCGGTATTTTTCTGCCAGAAACCTGTGCCTCGCTGTCGTCATGTTGAGACGGGACGGGGTGCTTCGCCACGGTGCCAGCGGCCCGCTCGTTTCGCCGTGACCTGCTGTTGTGTCGCGAGGCTGTTTCTACCGGGTTCTGTTGGCCCCACCCTTCCGGATTCCGTTGGCCTCACTTCTGGTCTGTACGGGTGACTCGGTGAAGCACCTGTCAGAAGTTCCGAACTCAACTGGCCCCACCCCTCGATCGAGTGACGTCCAGGAAGCACCCGATCAGCCCGGCGGCCACCGACCTCCCCGCGCCGCCAGCCCGCTCTCCGGCTGCCGTCAAAACTGTTGTAGACGGCGGTAGAGCTCCACAGCCTCCGCCGTTACCTGTAGAGGATGGCGTCCCGCCGACTGGTGTAGCCGATCACGGGTGAGGTGTGCGCGGGTTCGCTCCTGGGGCGCACACCCGCGAGGGACTCACGCTCCCT
>NZ_JBVHLF010000064.1:0-43410 GCF_055559155.1 Kitasatospora sp. NPDC024654 | reverse complement strand
CCCACCCCCCTTTCCCCCCCCTCCCCCCCCCCCCCCCCCCCCCCCCCCCCCCCCCCCCCCCCCCCCCCCCCCCCCCCCCCCCCCCGCGCTGGTCAAGGTGCTGATCCACCGCCGGGAGGAGCGCGGCATGGTGGTCGAGCCGTACGCCAGCCGCTGCGTGCGGGCCGGCGAGCTGCACGAGCTGGTCAGTACGGACGTGACGGACGGGACGCCGGGGACGAGGGTGAACCGGGTGGGCTTCCTGGGGTTCGCCGAGATCTCCCGCGCCGGCGTGATCGACCGCGGGGACACCGTCTGGATCGCCGGCCGGCCGGTCGGCACCGTGCTGGGCTTCGACGCCTGCCACTTCCCCAACCACTACAACGTCCTGATCAGCACCGGTGAGCCGGTGACCGGGGCGGAGCTGGAGCTGGCGCCGGAGGCCGAGGTCCGCTTCGCGCAGTCCCGGTAGCGAGCCCATGAGGAACAGGGGGAGCGGCCACGGGGGGCCAGACCGCTCCCCCGGCGGAGTTCCCACCACCGGGCGTCGTGTCAGGGGGGAAGCCACGACGCCCGGTCCCACAGCGGGGAACCCCGGATCCACGCACCGACGGACTCCTGCCAGATCCTCGGTACGACCACCATCCTGCCGTCGGGTCCCGTCCCGGGCACCCCGTACAAGGGCCCCTCACCCGGGGACCTTCGTCCCACCGGGTGAACGCGTTGCTCACGCCGTTGGGCCGTCCGGTGGATAAGCTGCCGTTCGGTACGAGCGCGCGGCGGCGCACGGACGGCGGAGGAAGCAGGGCGGTTCGATGGCACAGGCAAGGAAGATCGGAATGTACCTGCTGCTGATCTTCGTGGTGTACACGATCATTCACTCACCCGCACGCGCGGCGGAGCTGGTCCAGTCGGGTTTCGTCGGGATCTCCGACGCGGCCAAGGCGGTGGGGGCGTTCATGACCGGGCTGATCAAGTAGTGCCGGCACCGCCGGGTTACCGTGTCCGGGTCCCGCACCCTCATCCCGCTAGGAGCGCATCGTGATCCGGCACCTGGTCCTGTTCAAGCTCAACGACGGCATCGCCAAGGACGACGAGCGCGCCCTCGCCGCCGCCGAGGGCTTCGAGGGCCTCGACCGGCAGATCCCCGAGCTGCTGGAGTGGCAGACCGGCTGGAACATCAGCCCGCGCGAGGTCGCGTACGACTACGCGCTCAACAGCCTGGTCGCCGACCAGGACGCGCTGCAGGCCTACGCCACCCATCCGGCCCACGTCGCGGCGGCCGCGCGGTGGCGGGAGATCGCCACCCTGGTGGTCGCCGACTTCGAGGTCTGACCCCGACTCCGGCCCTCGATCGCATTCGCACGACCCAACGGCCCCCCGGCCTCCCGGTGGCTCCCCGCGAGCCCCGGGCGGTCCGGGGGGCCGTTCGCACTCCCCGACCGGCTGCCCGCCGGCCGGTCCTGCCCGGTTCACCCGCCCACCAACACGCCTCCATGGGGTGCTTGAACGAACAGCGCCCGGCTTGTGATGCTATGACCGATTTTGCCGGGCAGGACGAGGTGGTGAACCGAGGGAGGGGTGGTCCGTGCGGATCCAGGACGGCACACCGGACACCGGCACCGGTGGCCCCGGCGAGCAGCACGAGCGCCCCGAGGAGACCCCGGCCCACGACGACAGCCCGGGCGGCCGGCCACTCGACGTCCGCACCCTCACCCGAGTGCTCTTCGAGCGCCTCACCGAGCTGCCGGCCGACGCCCCCGAACGCGAGCAGGTCCGGGCCGCCCTGATCGAGGTCAACATCCCGCTGGTGCGCTACGCGGCCACCCGGTTCCGCAGCCGCAACGAGCCGATGGAGGACGTGGTCCAGGTCGGCACGATCGGCCTGATCAACGCGATCGACCGGTTCGACCCGAGCCGCGGCGTGCAGTTCCCGACCTACGCGCTGCCCACCATCCTCGGCGAGATCAAGCGCTACTTCCGCGACAACGTCCGCACCATGCACGTGCCGCGCCGGCTGCAGGAGCTCTGGGTGCAGGTCAGCGGCGCGATGGAGGAGCTGACGGTGACCCACGGGCGGACCCCCAAGGTGCCCGAGATCGCCGCCAACCTGCGGATCCCGGAGGAGGACGTCCGGGCCTGCCTGGACGCCGGGCGGGCCTACAACGCGGCCTCGCTGGAGGCGGCCCAGGAGCACGAGGGCGGCCTGGCCCTGCTCGACCGGCTGGGCTACGAGGACTCCGCGCTGACCGACGTCGAGCACCGGGACATGGTCCGCCACCTGCTGGTGCAGCTGCCCGAGCGGGAGCGCCGAATCGTGATGCTCCGGTTCTTCGCCAACCTGACGCAGTCGCAGATCAGCAACGAACTGGGGATGTCCCAGATGCACGTCTCGCGGCTGCTCGCGCGGATCCTGACCCGGCTGCGGACCGGCAACTCCTGGGAGGAGTGAGGGGAGGCGGCGGGTCGCTCGGCGTTACCGCCGAGTGACATCTTGCGACGTTCGGGTTTGCCGGGGACCGTGATCCGGTAAGCAAGCGGTTGGGGGGCGCCGCGCGCGGTCGGCGTGCACCGGGGAACCACCGAGCGGCGGCTCCCGTTGGACCAGTCACAAGGGGGTGGGTGCATGTCCGCAGAGCTGGGCAGCACAGAGATCCACGGCAGTACGGCGGTCGCCGAGCACACTGTCTCCGAACACGCCGTCCCCGGGCCTGCCGCGGGCCCGATCCCCCGTCAGCAGCCCCCGCTCGGCCCGGGCCTGGACACCCGCACGCTCTCCCGCTCGCTCTTCCGGCGGCTCGCCACTCTGCCCGCGGGCAGCACCGAGCACACCTACGTCCGGGACACCCTGATCGAGCTCAACCTGCCGCTGGTCCGCTACGCCTCGGCGCGCTTCCGCAGCCGCAACGAGCCGATGGAGGACATCGTCCAGGTCGGCACGATCGGCCTGATCAAGGCGATCGACCGGTTCGACCCGGAGCGCGGGGTGGAGTTCCCGACCTTCGCGATGCCCACCGTGGTCGGCGAGATCAAGCGCTTCTTCCGGGACACCAGCTGGTCGGTCCGGGTGCCGAGGCGGCTGCAGGAGCTGCGGCTGGCGCTCACCAAGGCCGGTGACGAGCTGTCCCAGCGGCTGGACCGCTCGCCGACCGTCGCCGAGTTGGCCGCCTGCCTGGGCGTCAGCGAGGAGGACGTGGTGGAGGGCCTGGCGGTGGGCAACGCCTACACCGCGAGCTCGCTGGACTCCACCCCCGGGGAGGAGGACGGCGAGGGCCCGCTGGCCGAGCGGCTCGGCTACGAGGACCTCGCCCTGGAGGGCGTCGAGTACCGGGAGTCGCTCAAGCCGCTGCTGGCCAAGCTGCCGCCGCGGGAGCGCCGGATCATCATGCTGCGCTTCTTCGGCAACCTGACGCAGTCGCAGATCGGCGACGAGATCGGAATCTCCCAGATGCACGTCTCCCGGCTGCTCACCAAGACCCTCACCCAACTCCGCGAGGGCCTGATCAGCGAGGGCTGACCGACCCGTCAGCCCTCCGCCAGCAGGTTCTTGCGCAGGCCGGAGAGCACGGTGTCGTCCAGACCCAGGCCGGCCTGCCAGAACGCGTCGAAACTCGGCCAGCCGGCCTCGACCTCGGCGAAGGCCGCGTCCAGGTACGCCAGGTCGGCGCGGAACAGCGGGAGCAGCAGGCTGGGGTCGCGCACCAGGCCACGGGTGCCGAAGCTGTCCACGATCCGCTCGATGATCGCCGCCGAGCGGATGTTGGTCAGCAGGTAGTCCTCGGTCACGACCTCCCGGTCCACGCCGAGCGCGGTCAGCAGCAGGGCCGCCGTCCAGCCGGTGCGGTCCTTGCCCGCGGTGCAGTGGAAGAGCACCGGAGGGCCGTCCGGGGCGGCCAGCAGGCGCAGCACGGCGGCGAACCGCTCGCGGGCGACCGGGTCGGTGACGAACCAGCGGTACAGCCCCGTCATGATCGCGGCGGCCTTGCCGTCGCCGAGCAGCTGGTGCTGCCTGACCGGATCGCGGTCGGCCAGCGCGTCGCGCAGCGCGACGTAGATGTCGAAGTCGACGGCGAAGATCGGCAGGTGGTGCAGGGTGATGCCGTCCGGGTCGGGGGAGTTCAGGCGGACCGGCTCGGCGCTGAGCTCCACGGCCGAGACGTCGGCGACCGGCAGGCCGGGCACCCGGTCCGGGCCGGCCTCGCGCACCTCGTCCAGGCTGCGCAGGTCGACCACGTGCCGCAGGCCGAGGCCGAGCAGTAGCTCCAGGTCCGCCTCGGTGAGCCGGTTGAGGCCGTCGCTGCGCAGGGCCACCCCGCCGCGCAGCACCCGACCGTCGGCTGTCCGGTACCCGCCGAGGTCGCGGGCGTTGACGGCACCGGCCAGGCCCAGACTGCGGGCGGCCAGCTCGGCGGCGGCCATGCGCGGCTGCTCGGTCACGATGGTTCCTCCTGAAGGAGAGCGGGGATCCGGAGTGCGGGACCCAGACAAGCGTACGAAGGAGCTCGGCCGGCCCGGCGGGCGCACTCGGCCGGCCGCTCGTCACAGGCGCCCCAGGAGGCGCGTTCTGGCTGGCCAGACGGGTTTCATGAGAAAAACTTGACATGTGCTAGCAAAGTTGTGCTTCCTTAAGTCTTCCTTAACGCATAGCCGGTGCCCAACATGGCGCCAGGGTGAACGTCTATGACAGATTCGCTGCACTCTCACCCATTCGGCCGCGTCGGCGGCGGCTCCTGCCCCAGGATGGTCCAACAGTGACCCACGCGTTCTTTCCGCGTGAGGCACGGGGGTTCAAGCACATCCGGGGTGGACGCGGGGGCGGTCCGTCCCTGCTCAGGAGGGGAACACCGAACTATGGGTCGAGCGACCCGACGGGCTGCCGCCTGCGCGGCTGCCGGTCTGCTGGCTGCCGGTCTGCAGACCGCCACGGCGCACGCCGCCACACAGAACCGAATCGACCTCACCGTCCTCGTGGTGGACGACGGCGGCCCTGCCACCGCCGCCATCACGGCGGAGCTGCAGAGTGAGGGCACGCCCTACACCGTGGTGAAGCTGTCGGACCCGAAGCGGCCGACCATCAACGCCGCGTTCCTCAGCGACACCGTCAACGGCACACCCCGCGCCAAGTTCCAGGGTGTCGTCCTGCCGAACGAGAACCCCTTCGGGACCGGCTCCGCCGAGATGTCCGCACTCGCCTCCTACGAGGCGCAGTTCGGGATCCGACAGATCGACGCGTACACCTACGCGCAGCCGGACGTCGGCCTGAACTACGCTCAGAACCCGGGCTACATCGGTACGTTGGACGGCATGCAGGGCGGCGTCACCAGCGCCGGCCTGAGCGGTCCGTTCGACTACCTCAAGGGCAACGTCCCGTTCGAGAACATCGACCCCAACGTCAGCGAGAGCTACGGCTACTTGGCGACTCCGCTGAGCAACCTGCCGACCGGTTCCTCGTTCACGCCGCTGGTGGACATGCCGATCCCGGGCACCAGCAGCCGCGGTTCGCTGGTCGGCGAGTACGACCACGACAGCCGGCAGGAACTGGTCGTCACCTTCGTCTACAACCAGTACCAGCAGCAGTACCGGCTGCTGGCCCGCGGGTTCGTGGACTGGCTGACCCAGGGCGTGCACCTCGGCTACGACCAGAACTACTTCGAGGTCCACGTCGACGACCTGTTCCTCTCCGACGACCGCTGGAACAGCACGCTCAAGTGCACGCCGGGCGACGTCACCTGCCCGCCGGACGACAACACGGACAACGACCCGATCCGGATGACGCCGGCCGACGAGCAGTACCTGACGCAGTGGGAGAAGCAGAACAACTTCAAGCTCACCTTCCTCTTCAACGGCGGCGGCAGCGAGGACTGGAAGTCCGACAACAACACCACCACCGACCCGCTGGTGAGCGCGTTCGTGGCGGACCAGAGCAACTACAACTTCGTCAACCACACCTACGACCACCCGTTCATCGGCTGCGTCCAGAACACCACCGTGGTGCCCTGGACCTGCGAGACCGACGCCAGCGGCAACGACGTCTGGGTGGACGAGTCGACCATCCAGACCGAGATCCAGGAGAACACCGCCTGGGCCCAGAAGGCCGGTCTGAAGACCGACCCGACCGAGCTGGTCACCGGTGAGCACTCCGGCCTGGTCACCCTGCCGCAGCAGCCCACCGACAACCCCAACCTGGCGCCCGCGTTGGCCGCCGCCGGGGTCAAGTGGACCGGCAGCGACGCCTCCCGCGAGCCCAACCAGCGGGCCGTCGGCAGCTCCACGCTGACCGTGCCGCGCTACCCGATGAACGTCTTCTACAACGTGGCCACGCCGCAGGAGGAGACGGACGAGTACAACTGGATCTACACCAGCAAGGCGGACGGCGGCAGCGGCCTCTGCGAGACCTCGGGCAACTCCACCTGCCTGCCGGCCGCGCTGGACGAGAACACCGGCTACACCTCGTACATCGTCCCGCTGGAGACCCGGATCGACCTCGGGCAGGCGCTCAACAACGACCCGCGCCCGCACTTCATCCACCAGTCCAACTTCGCCGAGGGTCGGATCGCCTACCCGGTGCTGCAGAGCATCCTCGACACCTACAACGGGCTGTACAACGCCAACGCGCCGCTGCAGAACCTGACCGAGGCGAACATCGGCGGCGAGCTGCAGAAGCGCACCGCCTGGGACAACGCGGTGGCAGCCGGCCAGGTCACCGCCTACCGGATCGGCAACACCGTAACGGTCAGTGCCCCCAAGGGAGTTCAGGTCGAGGCCACGATGCCGAACGGCACCACGCAGACCCAGCTGCTCGGCCACAGCGCGTTCGGCAGTCCGTACGCCGGCAGCCTCACCGGCTGGGTGACCCCCGGCACCTTCCAGAGCGCGGTGACACTGCAGCTCCAGTCCGCCGCCGCCCCGGCGGCGGGCACCAGCAACGCGAACGTCGTGAAGGCCGCCGCCGCCAAGGTCGCCCCGGTCGCTCCCAAGGGCACCGTGCCCGCGGGCGTGGCCAAGGCCGTCCCGGCCGGCCCGAGTGACACCACCCGCACCAAGGGCAGCAAGTCGCTCGTCCCGAGCGACACCCAGCAGTAGGCATCACCAGTGCGTCGGTGGAGGCTCTACCGGGCCTCCACCGACGCGCCGCGCCCGAACCGACCGGGCGCCCGAGAGGGGGAGGGGAAGGCAGGATGCACGTCACCCTGCTCACCGAGGGGACCTATCCGCACGCGCACGGCGGGGTCAGTGTCTGGTGCGACCAGCTCGTCCAGGGCATGCCCGACGTCGATTTCGACATCATCGCGGTGACCGGAACCGGCAGCGAGAAGCTGGCCTGGGAGCTGCCGGCGAACGTCCGCACCGTGACCACCGCTCCGCTCTGGGGCCCGGCCGAGGACCGCAAGCCGCCGCGTGGCAAGGTCCTGCGCCGTTTCCTCGACGCGTACGAACGCTTCCTGCACTCCCTCCTCGACCCGGTCTACGCCTCGCACTTCGGCCCCGAGCTGTACGGCTTCGCCGACTTCGCCCGGCGGGGGCTGCTCAGCCCGGCCCTGCGCAGTGAGCCCGCCCTGCGCACCCTGCAACAGGTCTGGACCCGCGACTACCTGCCGACCGCCGCCGCCCGGCCGACCCTGCACGACGCGCTGCACGCCACCGACCTGCTGGAGCACGCGCTGCGCCCGCTGGCCGTCCAGCCGCCCACGGACGGGGTGGCGCACGCGGTGAGCGGCGGCCTCGCGGCACTGCCGGGCCTGATCGCCTCGCAGCAGCACGCCGTACCGTTTCTGCTCACCGAGCACGGCATCTACCTGAGGGAACGTTACCTCGGCTACCGCACCGGCCCCTACCGCTGGCCGGTCAAGGCGCTGGTGCTCGGCTTCTACCGGATGCTGGCCGAGGAGAGCTACGCCCAGGCCGCGCTGGTCACCCCCGGCAACCGGTACAACCGGCGCTGGGAGGAGCGCGGCGGCACCCCCAGCGCCAACATCCGCACCGTCTACAACGGCGTGGACCCGGACCTCTTCCCGGCCGCCGGGCCGGAGCCGCGGACACCCACCCTGAGCTGGGCCGGCCGGGTCGACCCGATCAAGGGCCTGGAGACCCTGATCCAGGCGTTCGCCCTGGTCAGAGCCGAGCTGCCGGAGGCCAGACTGAGACTCTTCGGCGGCACCGCGCGCGGCGCCGAGGCCTACCGGGACGGCTGCGTGCAGCTGGCCCAGGAGTTGGGCCTGGGTGACTCGGTGGTCTTCGAGGGCCGGGTCGAGGAGATCAAGGACGCCTACGCGGCCGGCAGCATCGTCATGCTCAGCAGCATCAGCGAGGGGTTCCCGTTCACCCTGATCGAGGCGATGTCCTCGGGGCGGGCGACGGTCTCCACCGACGTCGGCGGGGTGCGCGAGGCGGTCGGCGACACCGGTCTGGTGGTACCGCCGCGCGAGCCGGAGCCGATGGCCCGGGCCGCGCTGGAGCTGCTGCGCGATCCCGAGCGACGGGCCCGGATGGGCGAGCAGGCCCGGCTGCGGGTGATCGAGCAGTTCACCCTGCGGCAGACCATCGACGGCTTCCGCTCGATCTACACCGAACTGCTGGGCGAGCGGCGCTGGCGGCCCGGCCAGGTGGTCGCGGCGGAACCGGCCGCCCCGGCGTCGCCGCCGACCGGCGAACGGGTCCCGGCCGGCGTGGGCGCCGCGACCGGGTCCGGCGAGCAGACCGCGGACGACTACGGCTGGTGGGAACGGGAGGCCAGGTGAGCGGGCCACTGCGGCTCGTCCCGGACGAGGGCACGCCGGGCTGGGCTGAGGAGACCATGCGGCTGCGCGAGCTGCCGCGGCGCCGCCGTCCGGGGTCGCCGTCCCCGGCCGAGGACGCCCCCGAGCTCTCCCCCGACCCGATCGACGAACTCGCCGAGCGGCTGGCCGACGTCTGCGCCGACGCGGTGCACCCGTACGAGATCGCCGCGTTCCTGGAGTCGGACGGCCTCACCGACGAGCAGGCCGCGCTCAACTACGGGCGGCCGGACTCGTTCGCGCTGGCCGAGGAGCTGTTCGCCAAGGTCGCCCGGCGCTACCCGGCACCGGTGATCGTCACCGGTGCCGACCCGTGGCGGGCCGACCCCTGGCGCTGCGTGCTGCGCGGGCTGGTCTTCGCGCTGCCCGGGCTCGGCTACCTGCTCGCCTCCGGCTTCTTCGCCGCGCACCGGCTGCGCTTCGGGCTGCCCTCCGGTCTGGCCGCGATGGCGGCCGCCACCCTGGTCAGCTGGGCCTGGAACCAGGGGCTGGCGCACCGCTCGTACGGCTGGCTGAGCCGGACGAACCGGCACGCGGCGGGCCGGGCGCTGGCGCTCGGCGCGCCCGCCGGGGCGCTGCTGGCCGCCGCCACCGGGTACCTGGTGGGCGGGCCGCTGGCCGCGCTCTGGTTCATCGCCGGGCAGTCGCTCTACCTCGCCGCGGCCACTGTGCTGCTGGTGCTGGGCCAGGAGAAGCTACTGCTGGCCGCGCTCACCCCGTCGGTGGTCGGGACCGGGCTGGTGCTGGGGGTACGGCTGCCGGGTGCCGCCCGGAGCGCGATCCTGCTGGCCACCCTGGCCTGCGCGGTCGGCCTGGCGGTCTGGCAGCTGGTGCGCTGCCTGCGCATCGATCCGACCGCTGGCGGCAGCCGTCCGCCGCGGCACGAGACCCTGGGCGCCGGTCTGTTCGGGCTCTCGGTCGGCACCCTCACCCTGTTCGCGGGGCTGGGCGCGAGCCTCCAGCACGGCCTGCGGCCAGGCACCGCCGGCCACCCGGGCACCACCGGCCCGGTGCTGGTCGCGCTCACCCTCAGCCTCGGACTCGCCGAGTGGCTGCTCTACCGGTACCGCAGCCTGGCCACCGCCGCGCTGCGCACCAGTCTCAGCCCCGGCCACTTCCGCCGCCGGACCGGCCTGGTGCTGGCCGGCTGCCTGGGTGGCTACCTGGCCGTGGTCGGCCTGCTCGACCTGGCCGCCACCCTGCTCTGGCCGCACACGCCCTCGAACTCCTCCCCGACCGGACCGCTGACGGCCGTCGACCTGCTGCTGCTCGCCGCCACGCTGTGGACGGCGCTGCTGCTGCAGGCGCTCGGCCTGGTCTGGCGCACCACCGGACTCTGCGCGGCCGCGGCCGTCGCCGAGTCCACCGCCCTGCTCTCCGGGGCCGATCCGTTGTGGGTCCAGCTGTACGGCTGCGGAGCAGCCGCCGTACTGCTGGTCCTGCTGGCCACGGTCGTCCTCGGTCGTACCACCACGCATCGCTGACGCTTTGTCAGTTCACCACAGAGATTGGGCATCCGACACAGATGAGCACTGTCGCAGTCACCGGAGCCGAGGGCTTCATCGGCTCCCACCTGGTCGAGCGACTGGTCGCGCACGGTCACCGGGTCCGCGCCATGGTCCAGTACAACTCCTTCTCCTCCTTCGGCTGGCTGGAGACCCTGGAGAAGGAGACGCTGGACTCGGTGGAGATCGTGCTGGGCGACGTCCGCGACCCGGGCTCGGTGAACGGGCTGGTCAAGGGCGTCGAGGCGGTCTACCACCTGGCCGCGCTGATCGCCATCCCGTACTCCTACCAGGCACCGCACTCGTACATCGAGACCAACGTCACCGGCACGCTGAACGTGCTGGAGGCGGTGCGCCACCTGGACATCCCCCGGCTGGTGCACACCTCGACCAGCGAGACCTACGGCACCGCGCAGACCGTCCCGATCACCGAGGACCACCCGATCAACACCCAGTCCCCGTACGCCGCTTCGAAGGCGGGCGGGGACCGACTGGCGGACAGCTACCACGCCAGCTTCGACACCCCGGTGGTCACCCTGCGCCCGTTCAACACCTTCGGGCCGCGCCAGTCGATGCGCGCCGTCATCCCCACCGTGATCGCCCAACTCGCCGCCGGCGAGCGGGAGATCACCCTGGGCGACCTGCGGCCCACGCGCGACTTCATGTTCGTCAAGGACACCGCCGCCGCGTTCCACACGGTCGGCACCGCGCTGGCCGAGACCGTGGTCGGCCGCACCTTCAACGCCGGCACCGGCGGCGAGATCTCGGTCGGCGACCTGGTCACCCTGGTCGGCAAGCTGATGGGCGTCGAGATCACCGTCCGGGAGGACGAGCAGCGCATCCGGCCCGCCAACTCCGAGGTGATGCGCCTGGTCGCGGACGCCACCCGGCTGCGCATGGCGACCGGCTGGGCCCCGGCCTTCTCGCTGGAGCAGGGCCTGGAGCAGACCATCGAGTTCTTCCGCGACCCGGCCAACCTGGCCCGCTACAAGACCGACATCTACAACGTCTGATCCCGTCCGCATCCGCATCTCTACCGTGGGGGAACCACCATGCACGCAGTGATCCTCGCCGGGGGCAAAGGTGTCCGGCTCCGCCCCTACACCACCGCACTGCCCAAACCGCTGGTGCCGATCGGGGACCAGCACGCCATCCTGGAGATCGTGATGCGTCAGCTGGCCGCCGCCGGCTTCGAGACGGTCACGCTCGCCATCGGCCACCTCGGCCACATCATCCGCGCCTACGTCGGCAACGGTTCGCAGTGGGGGCTGCGCGTCGGCTACGCGGTCGAGGACACGCCACTCGGCACCATGGGCCCGCTGCTCACCATGCTCGACAGACTGCCGGAGAACTTCCTGGTGATGAACGGTGACATCCTCACCGATCTGGACTTCGCGGGTGTGCTCAAGCACCACGAGGCCTCCGGCGCGCCGCTCACCATCGCCACCTACGCCCGCCAGGTGAAGATCGACTTCGGCGTGCTGACCACCGAGGACGGCAGCATCACCGCCTTCCGCGAGAAGCCCAGCATGGACTACCGGGTCTCGATGGGCGTCTACGGCGTGTCGCGCGCCGCGCTGACCACGTACTCGCCCGGACTCCCGCTCGGCTTCGACGAGTTGGTGCTCGACCTGCTGGCCGCGAAGACGCCGCCGGCCGCCTACGAGTTCGGCGGCTACTGGCTGGACATCGGCCGACCGGACGACTACGACCGGGCCAACGCCGAGTTCGCGCAACGCCGTTCGCTGCTGCTCCGGGACGACCGGGCGGCCACGGAGCTGCTGCACACGCTGCCGGGCGGCGAGGCGGAGAGTACGGTCTCCAGTGACGGGCGGGCCGCATGAGGTTCCTGCTGCTCGGCGCCGACGGCTTCCTCGGCCGGCACGTCGCCACCGCCCTGCGGGCGCTGCCGAACGGCGAGTTGGTCACCGGCGGCCGCCGGACCGGCCACAGCCTGCGGCTCGACCTGGCCACCGCCCAGGTCCCCCAGGTCGCCACCGCGCTGGCCGCGCTCGCCCCGGACGTGCTGGTGAACTGCGCCGGCGCGGTCTCCGGCAGCGCGCTGCACCAGGCCGAGGTCAACGCGCGCGGCCCCGCGGTACTCGTCGAGGCGCTCCAACTCGCCTGTCCCAAGGCGCGGTTCGTGCACCTCGGATCGGCCGGCGAGTACGGCGCGGTGGAGCCCGGGGTGGCCCTCGCCGAGGACGCGGTGCCCCGCCCGGTCGGGATCTACGGCGCGACCAAGCTGGCCGGCAGCCTCGCGGTGGCCGGCGGCGAACTGGACGCGGTGGTACTGCGGGTCTTCAACCCGGTCGGCCCGGGCTCCCCCGCCGCCTCGCTGCCCGGCCGACTGGCGACCGAACTGGCCGCCCGCCCGGGCGGGGTGGTCACCGTCGGCGACCTCTCGGCGTACCGCGACTTCGTGGACGCCCGGGACGTCGCCCGCGCGGTCGCGCTGGCCGCCACCGCCCTCGGTGAACTGCCACGGATCCTCAACATCGCCAGCGGGCAGGCCCAGCCGGTCCGGGCGATCGCCGAAGGGCTGGTGGTGGCGGCCGGGTTCACCGGCCGGATCGAGGAGAGCGGCAGCGGCTCGGAGCGTTCGGCCGCGGTCTCCTGGCAACAGGCCGACATCACGGCGGCCGGCAAGGCGCTCGGGTGGCAGCCCGAGATCCCGCTGGACCGGACCCTGCGCGACCTGTGGCAGGCTTGCGCCCGATGACGGTCTCCGCGCCCCGCCTGCTGGTGCCGCTGTACGTCCACCCCGCGGTGGACCCGGCGGCCTGGCAGGCGGTGGCCGCGGCCGGCCCGGCCGTCGTCCGCGCGGTCGTGCTCAACGTCGCGGACGGGCCGGGCCCGGCGCCCGACCCCGCCTTCACGGCGGCCGCGGCCGCGCTGCGCGCCGCGGGCGTCACGCTGCTCGGCTACGTGGACACCCGCTACGGACGCCGGCCGCACGGCGAGGTGGTGGCCGAACTGCTGACGCACCGCCAGTGGTACGACGTCTCCGGCGTCTACTTCGACCAGGCGGCCGGGCACCCGGCCGCCCTGCCGCACTACCGTCGACTGGCCACCGCGGCCCGCGCGGCGGGCTGCGGCACGGTCGTGCTCGGCCACGGCACGCACCCCGAACCGGACTTCGCCGAGCCCGGGTTGGCCGACCTGCTGGTCACCTTCGAGGGGAACTGGGCGGAGTACGAAGCACTGGCGCTGCCGTGGTGGACCGGGCACCATCCGGCCGACCGGTTCTGCCACCTGGTGTACTCGGTGCCGGACCGGCTGGCCCGGGCGGCGGCGGCACTGATCGCGACCCGGCGGGCCGGCGCGGGGTGCGCGGTGCCGGGCGGCGGCGCCAACCCGTGGTCCGCGCTGCCACACGGGATCGTGCCGGCCGACGCCACTCCCACCCTGATCCGCTGACCACCTGGAGTCCGCCGTGACGACCCGCCGTACCCCCGTGCTGCTGGCCGCCCTGGGCCTGTCCGTCACCCTGTTCGTCAGCGCGTGCGGCAGCGACGGCGGCGGGGACGACGGGGACGGCGGGGACGGCGGGCAGTCGGCCACGCCCTCCGCGGGCGGCGGGACCTCCGCGCCGGCGCCCGCGCCGAGCGGGCCGGCCTCGGCCTCGCCGTCGGGGTCACCGTCCGGGTCGCCTGCTCCGTCTCCGTCTCCCTCGGCCTCGACCTCGGCCTCCGGCCAGTACTGGCACCCCACCCCCGGGGAGGCCTGGCAGTGGCAACTCAGCGGCACGGTGGACCAGTCCGTCGACGTCCCGGTCTACGACATCGACGGCTTCGAGAACGACGCCTCGGTGGTCGCCTCGCTGCACGCCAAGGGCCGCAAGGTGATCTGCTACATCAACGCCGGTTCCTGGGAGGACTTCCGGCCCGACGCCTCGGCCTTCCCGCAGTCGGTGCGTGGCGACGGCGACGGCTGGAAGGGCGAGAAGTGGTTCGACATCCGGCAGATCAACGTGCTGGAGCCGCTGATGGCCCAGCGCATGGACATGTGCAAGGCGAAGGGCTTCGACGCGGTCGAACCCGATCTGCTGGACGGCTACGAGAACGACACCGGCTTCCCGCTCACCGCGGACGAGCAGCTCACCTACGACAAGATGATCGCCAACCTGGCCCACCAGCGGGGCCTCGGCGTCGCGTTGAAGAACGACGTCGACCAAGTCGCGCAGCTGGTCGACTACTTCGACTTCTCGATCGACGAACAGTGCGCCGAGTACCAGGAGTGCGACGAACTCACGCCCTTCATCAAGCAGGGCAAGGCGGTGCTGCACGTCGAGTACAACGTGCCCAACTCGCAGTACTGCGCGCAGAGCGACCAGCTCGGGTTCAGCTCGATGGAGAAGCACCTGAGCCTGGACGCCTGGCGGCAGCCCTGCTGACCGGCAGGTCGGAGCGGGACCCGGGCCCTGGTGGCCCGGCCCCGCTCCGGCCGGAAACGGTGCTGACGGTCTGCTAGCTGAGCGCGAGCCAGACCACCGCGACGACGATCGCGACCACCGCCACCACCAAGACGGTGATCACGCCGGCCCGGGCGCCACCGCCGCCACCGCGGTGCACGGACACACTGCCGGGGGCCTGCGCCTGCTGCTGCGCCGGGGTCTCGACGAAGGCGCGGAACATCTGCGTGCTGCCGGCGTTGTCTTCATAGTTCTCAGCCATGCGAGGGACTCTAACGAATCCCCCACCGCCCAGGACAGCCCGGACCCGCCGCGGAGTGACCCCTGAACGCCCCCGCGCACCCCGGCTGACCTGCTCCGCACCCACACCGATCGGCGCCGCCTCACCCGTTCGGCGGACATCGCCGGAATCCGGAATGGGGCCGGCACGGCGCTGGTTGTCGCAGGACATGACCGATATTCCCGCGCACACCCCGAGCCGGGTCACCCTCGGCACCTCCGACCTCGCCGTGTTCCCGCTCTCGCTGGGCGGCAACGTCTTCGGCTGGACGGCCGACCGGGACGACTCCTTCGCCGTACTGGACGCCTACGCCGCCGCCGGCGGCAACTTCGTCGACACCGCCGACATGTACTCCGCCTGGGCCCCCGGCCACCAGGGCGGCGAGTCGGAGACCATCATCGGCGAGTGGCTGCGCTCCCGCGGCGACCACGACCGGATCGTGGTCGCCACCAAGCTCGGCATGCTCCCGAGCTCGCCGGGCCTGAGCGCCGGCAACATCCGCTCCTGCGCCGAGGCCTCGCTGCGCCGGCTCGGCGTCGAGCGGATCGACCTGCTCTACACCCACCGCGACGACCCGGAGGTGCCGGTCGAGGAGATCATCGGCACGCTGGACGAGCTGGTCCGAGAGGGCAAGGTCCGGGAGATCGCCGCCTCCAACATCTCCCCGGAACGGCTGGCCGCCTCGCTGGACTTCTCCGCGCGCGAGGGGCTGGCCCGGTACGTCGCCGTGCAGCCGCACTACAACCTGGTCTCGCGCGACACCTACGAGGGCGAGCTGGCCAAGGTGACGGCCGAGTACGGGCTCTCCGCCGTGCCGTACTTCGCGCTGGCCTCGGGCTTCCTGACCGGCAAGTACCGGCCGGGCGGCGCGGCGGTGGACAGCGCCCGGGCCGAGGGCGCGGCCCGCTACCTGGCCGAGCCGCGCGGTCCCCGGGTGCTGGAGGCACTGGACACGGTGGCCGCCGCACACGGGGTCGAGGTCGCGAGCGTGGCGGTGGCCTGGCTGGCGGCCCAGCCGACGGTCGCCGCGCCGATCGCCAGCGCGCGCGTCCCCGAGCAGCTGCCCACCCTGCTGACCGGCGTCACCCTCCGGCTCGCCCCGGACGAGCTCGAGCTGCTGGACACCGCCTCGGCCTGAGTCCGGTGGCGGTCGTCGCCGTCCACAGCCTGTGGACGGCGACGACCGTCGCGCTACGGGCGGCCCAGGTGGGTGGGGAGGAAACCCTCCCTGAGGTTCGCGATCCGTACCGCGCCGCCCGGGTGCGGGGCCTCCACGTACCGGTGGTCACCGAGGTAGATGGCGACGTGGTGGATCCCCGAGGCCCGCCCGTTGCGCGACCAGAAGAGCAGGTCACCGCGGCGCAGCCGGTCGGCGCGGACCGGGGTGGTGGCCGCGTACTGGTCGTCGGCCACCCGCGGCAGGGCGATGCCGGCGCGCTGGTAGGCCTGCCGCACCAGCCCGGAGCAGTCGTAGCCGGACGGCCCGTCGCCGCCCCAGACGTACGGCTTGCCGAGCTGGGCCAGCGCGTACCCGATCGCCCGCTCGACACCGGTGCCGGCGGGCCGCCCCGAGGTCCGGCTCAGGTACACGTCCTTGAACCGGGTGTACCGCCACTCCCCCACCTCGTTGCGGAACCAGTACCGCGAGCCGTCCCAGCCCGGCCGGCTGGGCGCCCCCTCCGCGTGCGCGGCGCCCGCCGAGAGGCCGAGGCCGACCGCCCCGACGCCCGCCAGCACGACGGCGGCCAGGCAGGTACCGCGCACCGCCAGCGCCGCCCGCCGCACCGGCGCCGAGCCACCCCGGCCGGTCGACCGTGCCCGCCGCACCCGGGCCGCGCAGTGCGGGCAACCGCAGCCGCGCACCGCCGGCCCGTCCTCCCCGCGCAACTCCTCGAAGCGGATCAGCCCCACGTCCCCTCCCCCCGGGCCGCGCCGGCCCGGACGACCGGCGCGGGCGCGGGGACCTGGGCGGTGCCCGGCACCCCCGCCGGGGCGACGAACGCGACCAGCAGCTGCTTCATCAGCGCGCTGCGCGCGGACTCGTCCAGCTCCTGCGCGGTGGCCCGTTCCAGCCGCCGGACGGCCAGCGCCGCCACCTCCACCGCGTCGTCCACCAGCACCGTGCGCAGGCCGGCGTCCAGGTCGGCGAGCCGGCGCCGGCGCATCGACTCGGCCACCTCGGGCGCGTACTCCAGGCTCAGCGGCTGCACCGAGTACACCTCCAGCCCGGCCGGCGCGGTCTCCGCGGCCAGCGCGCGGGTCAGCTCGTCGGCGAACCACTGGCCGTCCCGCAGTGCCGGCCCCGGGACGGCGTCGCTGTCGCACGGCAGCGCGCTCGCGGTCCGGCTGAGCACGGCGTGGATCTGCTCGCGCAGGTAGTCCTCGTGATCGGCGACGGCCAGCAGGGCCCGCGCGGTGTCCTTGATCCGCCAGACCACCAGCAGCCGGACCAGCAGCGGCATGCCCATCCGGTCGGTGACCGGCACCGGCTCACTGCTCCAGTGCCGCAGCCGGACGTCCACCACCCGGCGGCGGAGCAACGGGTTGACCCAGAGCAGGCCGGTCCGGCGGACCGTGCCGTGGTAGCGGCCCCAGCCGGTGAGCACCCGGGTCTCGCCGCCACCGTTGGCGATCAGGCCGGCGAGCGAGAGCAGGCAGAGCAGGCCGGCCGCGGTCATGGTGACCAGCGCGACCACGGTGACGGGCCCGCCCGCCTCCCGGGCGGCGACCGAGCGCAGGTCGGGCAGCCCGTCGCCGAGCCGCGGCAGCAGCCCGACCCAGGCCAGCGCGGTGGCGACGGAGAGCGCCGTCAGCAGCGCCACCAGCAGCGCGGTCCAGCCCGGTGCGGCGAGCGCCGCGTTCTCCCGCAGGCCGGGCTCCAACCGGGGCGGACGGCGGGTGGCGAGTCCGCGCCCGCTGTCCACAGGCTGTGGACGGTGCTGGTCCTGCTGCCTCCCGGTGGCACCACCGCCGACCGGGGCGGGGTCCGGCCGCGCCCGGGCGAGCTGGGTCGCCCCGACCGGTGGCATCAGCCCGGCCGGTGTCCGGGAGGGGTCGGCGGCGGGGTGCGACGAGGAATCGCGATTGACGTCCATGCAGGATCCTCAGGGTCGATGTGACGCGCAACTCCGGCCCGGGTCTGACGGGCGATGCAGAGTCAGACTAAGGAGATAAGCGGGTAAATGCGACATTCATCCCATGGCGTGTCGATGCATCCTGACGCACCGTCGAGCCCGGCCCCTCCGCGTACTGACGATGCGTCAGGGGCACTACGGGCTCGTCGCGGACCGCTCAGCGCCGACGGCGATCGACACTGCGCGTGAGGGCCCGACGGGTCGCCAGCAGCGCGCCGGTGAGGGTCAGCAGCACCGCGCAGCTCAGCGTGCGCCAGCCGCCGAAGGGACTGCGGCGGGACATGACCAGCTTCGTGGGTGGCGCCGCCAGCGGCCGGCCCGGGGAACCGGTCGCGACCCCGGAGGCGCCGGCCGCGGAAGGAGTCGGCCCGGCCGATTCCAGGGGCGCGTCGGATGGCCCCACCAGCTGCCACGGCCACCCGAGAAACCACGGCATGACCGTGGCGCTCGGGGACGGGCTCAGGCTCGGAGCAGGGCTCACGCTCGGGGACGGACCCACGCTCGGGGACGGGCTCACGCTCGGGGGCGGACCCACGCTCAGTGAGGGTGAGGGTGAGGGTGAGGGTGAGGGCGAGGGGCGGGGCGCAGCCGACGCGCTGGGCGACGGCGAAGGACCGGGAGCGCGGGTGGGGGACCCACCCACCTCCGCCCCCACCCGTACCGGCACCCCGTCCCCCGCCGTCGCGTTGCCCGCCCGGTCCGTCGCCGTCGCCGTCAGCACCTGCTCGCCCACCGGCAGATCGCGCATCACGTAGCAGCCCCAGCTCCCGTCCACCGCCGCCACCGCGCTGCACACCACCCCGGCCCGCCCGGACACCGCCACCGTCACCGTCGCGCCCGGCTCGGCCGTCCCCGCCAGCCGTGCCCGGACCGCCGCCAGCTCGGCCCCGGCCGGCGGCGAGGTGATCAGCGGCTTGGCCGGCGGCACGGTGTCGACGATCAGCGTGACCGCTTTCCCGCTGGTCCGGTTGCCCGCCGGGTCCTGCGCCACGGCGGTGAGCACGTGCGTCCCCTCCGCCAGGGCCTCCACCGGCAGGCAGGACCAGGACCGGTCGGCCCGCACCCTCGTCCGGCAGACCTCCGTCCCGTTCCCGTCGACCACCGCCACCGTGGTCCCCGGCCCGGCCGTCCCGGTCATCAGCAGGTCGGGATCATTGCTGTACTCCGGCACGGTGAGCACCGGCACCGGCGGCGGCGTGGTGCTGACCGCGAACCGCAGCGGCTCGCTGTGCAGCATCACGCCCCCGCCGGTGGTCTCGGCCGCGACGACGGTGTGCGCGCCCTGCGCCAGCGCCGCGCCCGGCCGACAGGACCAGCCGCCGTTCCCGTCCACGGTGGCCTGGCAGAGCGCCACCGCACCCTCCTGCACCGCGACGGTGGCCCCGGCCACCGCGCTGCCGCCGTGGAACTGCGGCCGGACGTCGCCCACCACCGCCCCGCCGACCGGGCTGGTGATCTCCGGCCTGGGCGCCCCCACGGCCAGCCGGACGGTCTGGTCCTCGACCTCCCCCGAGTCCGCGAACCCGCCCGCCGAGACCAGTTGGACCGGGTCGCGGGCGATCCGCAGCCGGGCCCAGGTGTCGCCGGCCGAGACGCCCGGCGGCACGGTCCACTCCAGGGTGGCGCTGGTCGCGCCGGGAGCGATGTCGGCCTGCGCCCGTTCGGAGGCGTCGAAGCGGCCGTTGCGGTCGAAGTCGATCCAGCCGGCCAGGGTGGCACCGTCCTGCCCGGGGCTGACCGGCACGGTCACGTCGTAGTACTCACCGATCGCCGCCACGCCCGGGAAGTCGATGGTGGCGTCGTTGCCCAGGTGCGCGGTGCGGCCGGGCTGGACCTCCGGCGGCACGGGCGCCGGGCCGGTGCCGCCGACCGGCCCGGTGACGTGGACCCGGCCGTCGACCGGGAGGCGGATCCGGCCCGGTGTGGTGCCCGCCGCGTCGGCGCCGAGGAAGAGGTCGGAGACCAGGTGCGAGGCGTTGCCGTAGCCCTCCGGCGCGCTGCCGACCGTTTCGTCCAGGGTGACGGTGAACGCCTGGCGCAGCTGGACGGGTTTGGCGCTGCCGCCGCCGGTCGCGGTGCTGCGCTGTTCGATCCGGAAGGTCGCGGTGTCGAAGGTGCCGTCCAGCTCCAGGCTGCCGGCCGGATCGGCGGTGGCGTCGCCGCTGCCGTCGCTGCCGGCCGGGGCGAGCGCCCCGCCGCCGACCGTCCAACCGGACCAGGGCGACCGGGCGGTGAGCGCCGGGCCGACCGGAGTGCCGCCGATCACGGTGAGCCGGACGGCGGTGCTGGTGCCGCCGGGTCCGGCGACCGCCCCGGCCAGGCCGCTGGCGTGCAGCCGGGGATTGCGGACCGGGCGGGAGAAGGTGAGCTGGAGGGTGCCCATCGTGCGCCAGGCGCCGTCGGTGTGCGGGCGGTCCGGGGTGATCTCGAAGGTCTGCGCGGGCGCACCGGGGCGGACGCCGTCGGCGTAGGCGGGGGCGCGCTTGGCGCCGACACCGGTGGCGCCGTCCAGGGTTCCGGCCGCCGAGCGCACGCTCACCCCCGGCTCCGCCTGGAAGTCGAGATCGGCGGTGAGGCCCGAGCGCAGCACCGCTCGGTGGTCCTTCGACCAGCCGTCGGGGGTCTGCTGGGCCGAGGAGACCGCCGGCAGCCAGCCGATGATGAGTCCGACGGCCAGGGCCAGTGCGACCACCGCCGGTCGCCGGCCTCCCCGGAAAGCTCGCGCGACCATGCGACCGCCCCTCCTGTGCACACGATGTGACAAGAAGGAATCACGATCTAACCTGTGGTAACCGTCGACACCCGTACCCGCCGGGGCCGATTCACCCGGACAACCCAGCCGGACAATCCCCGGAAACGCCGAAGGCCCCCTCCGAGGAGGGGGCCTTCACGCTGGTGCGCTCAGCAGGATTCGAACCTGCAACCTCTTGATCCGTAGTCAAGTGCTCTATCCGTTGAGCTATGAGCGCCCTCGGAGCGATCGGAACCACTCCGCGGTGCTGCCCGGCAAGCCTACCCGATACCGGGCGGACCACCTGGCGTTTCGCAAGGGACGAGGCCCCGGCCGGAGCCTGGGGCCTCGTTCGTCGCGGTGCGCTCAGCAGGATTCGAACCTGCAACCTCTTGATCCGTAGTCAAGTGCTCTATCCGTTGAGCTATGAGCGCTCGCCCCGGTGATCTGCACCCTCGGGGCGTTGCGGGGACAACATTACATGACCGTCGACCTGGGGTGAAATCCATTGCTTCCGGGCACCCCGGCCGGGCCGGACCACCCCTCGGGAACGACCGGACCGCCCCCGGGAACGGGAGGAGCCCCGCCGATCGAAGATCGACGGGGCTCCCGTGAAGCGGAGGCTCGGGGATTTGAACCCCGGATGGGCTTTAAGACCCAAACCGCATTAGCAGTGCGGCGCCATAGACCGGACTAGGCGAAGCCTCCATTCACTCGGACCGCCCCACCGGGGTGGTGCGTTCCTTGTGCATGTGATGATGCCACAGCCAGGGGGCTCGGCACCAACCGCTGCTTACGTTACTAGGCGGGTCGTCCTCTCGGCAAAAACAATGGGATACTCCAACCCCCGGAGCAGCCCGGTCCGCCGTACACCGCAGTACGCGAGCCGCACGTAGCAAGAGTCGTGAGGAGACCTGTCGACGTGAGCAGCAGGCCGATCCGAGGCGCTGCTCGCCTCGCCGCGATACTCGACGCCCTCCCCGACGCGTTGCTGCTGGTCAACAGCAACGGCACGGTGGTCGACGCGAACGACGCCGCCGTTCGCAGCCTGCAGACCCCGGGGACGTCGCTGGTCGGGATGGGTGTCCTGGACCTGCTGCCGGAGTTCGACCCGAGCCGGATCCCGGGCTCGATGCGGCCGGCCCCGCGCGACGACGAGGGCACCGACCACCCGGTCCGGATGACCGCGCGGCGCACCGACGGCAGCACCTTCCCGGTCGAGGTCTCCGGCAACGACTTCGCCGACGAGGGCGCCAGCGAGGGCCGCGGCTACGCGCTGGCCCCGCTCGTCCCGTACGACCCGTACCGCGAGCG
This sequence comes from Kitasatospora sp. NPDC024654, assembly GCF_055559155.1. NCBI lineage: Bacteria > Bacillati > Actinomycetota > Actinomycetes > Kitasatosporales > Streptomycetaceae > Kitasatospora > Kitasatospora sp. NPDC024654. The sequence goes on along the minus strand of NZ_JBVHLF010000064.1, from coordinate 21,279 downwards.
CGGCGGCCGGGGCGCGTCCAACGCCAACGACCTCCTGCTGCTGCTGGTCCGCGACCTGACCAGCCGGTTGGGCGTCGAGGCGGAGCTGCGCCGGCAGCACAAGCAGACCGAGATGATCCTGCGGGCGGCGGCCGAGGGCGTGCTCGGGGTGGACCTCGAAGGCCGCGTGGTGCTGGTCAACCCGGCCGCCGCGCACATCCTGGACTTCCGCGCCAGCGAGCTGGGCGGCCGCGAGCTGCATCCGCTGGTGCAGCACTCCCGGGCCGACGGCACGCCGCTGGCCGCCGAGGAGTCCGCGCTGCTCGACACGCTGACCTCCGGTCGCAAGCACCGGGTCCGCGGGGCGGTGCTCTGGCGCAAGGACGGCCGCCCGGTCACGGTGGACCTGACCACCGCCCCGGTCCGCGACGGCGACCAGCTGGTCGGCGCGGTGATGACCTTCACCGACCGGACCCGCGAACTCGCGCTGGCCGCCCACAACGAGCACCTCACCGCGGTACTGGAGAGCGAGGTCAGCGGGGCGCTGGCCGCGCTGCGCCGGCGGATCGACACGCTGGCCGCCGACCCGGCCGGGCAGCTCTGGCCGGAGGCGAACTGGACGCTGCGGGCGCTCGCGGACGAGTGCCGCCGGTTCGGCCTGCTGATCGACGGGGTGCTGGAGCACCAGCACTTCGAGCGACGCGCGGAGGGCGGCGGCCCGGCTGCCGAGGGGCACGCCGCCGGGGAGGACGCGCCGGCGGGTGGCAAGGGGGACGTCCCGGCGAGCGGCAAGGGCCGCGCGGAGCGCCGGAAGGGCTCGGAGCCGCGTGAGGGTGCCGACGGGCTGGCCCGCCGAGTGACCTCGCTGGACAAGCTGGTGGACCGTGCGGTGGAGATCGGCGGCCAGCTGGTCGGCGCGGGCCGGCTGCGCTTCTCGGTGCACGCCGCCGCCGTCGAGGTCACCGCCGATCTCGACCGACTGGCCCAGGCCTTGGCGTACCTGGTCGCGGACGTCAGCGGCACGGCGCTCTCCTCCGGCGGGCGCGCCGGGCAGCAGCCCGGGCAGCCGCCGATGGTGGTGCTGGCCGCGGCGCAGCGTGGTGAGGTGGCCCGGATCGAGGTGCGCGGCCCGGGCAAGGGCGGCAGCCGGGTGCACCTGCCGATGGCGCGCGGGCTGGTGGAGCGGCACGGTGGGGTGCTCCAGCGGCACGAACTGCCCAACCACGCGGGCACCACGTACGTCGTCGAGCTGCCGCTCGACCCGGCCGCGGCGCGCGCCGCGGCCGACCGGGCGGCCACCGACGGGCGGCAGGTGCCGCGGGAGACGGACACCGCCGTGATCCCGGACCTGCCGGGCATGCCGGAGCCGATCTCGGTCCGTGCTGAGGAGCCCGGTCCGGCGGCGGAGGACGAGTCCGGCGCGGAACGGGCGGGGAGCGGTGCCGACTCCGGCAGCGGCAAGGGTCCGCTCGCGCTGGGCCCCGGCACACCGAGCGCCGCCGAACCCCGGCCGCGGATCCCGGGGCAGGCCGGCCCGAGCACCAAGGACGCGGCCGGCCCGGCCGCCGAGCCGCAGCCCACGCGCCGGCGCCGCGCGCTGCCCGGGGGCGGGCAGCCGGCCGACGGTGGCGCGGGCGAGCCGGCGCCGCCGGTCCCCGGCCTGCCCGAGCCCGGGCTGCCGGTCTACCCCGGCCTGGAGCACGCGCTGCCGGCGGTGCCGGCGGAGCTGCCCGCGCCCGCCGTTCCAGCCGAGCAACCGCCGACCGGTCGCCGCCGCCGACTCGGCATCCCTGGCGGGTCGACCGGGGGCGACCCGCAGCAGGCGGCCAACGGCCCCGCCGCGCTGGAACCCGCCCGACCCGCCCCGTCGCCCGGCACTCCCGGCACGGCCCTGGCGCTCACCGACTCGGCGAGTCCGGCGGCCCCCGCGCTGCCGCCGATGCCGCCCGCGCCGCCGGCCGTTCCGGCGGACCAGGCCGCCGCGGCGCAGCAGGTGCCGGTGGGCACCGGGCTGGGCGAGCTGACCCCGCCACGGCCGTCCGGCTTCGCCGGCGCCTTCCCCAACGCGTTCCCGGCCGCCGCGGCCACGGAGCCCGCCGAACCGCGGACCGCGCCGCGTCCGTTGGCCGAACTCCCCGCGGCCACCGGCCCGGAGACCGGCGGGCCGATCGCCCTGCCCGGCGGTGCGGGCGCCACCGAGGGCCGGCTGCCCCGGCTCACCGGCGAGGACGACCCGGCCACCCCGGCACCGCGGGTGCCGGAGTACCCCGAGTACCCGGACTACCCGACCGTGGTGAACCCGGCCGCCGACGGCCGCCCGCGCCGGCTGCTGGTCTGGCCGGAGCCCGACCCGTCCACCAAGCAGGCGCTCCAGGACCGCGGCTACCGCCCGGTGATAGTGCGCTCGCGCGAGGAGGTCGACGCCCAGGTGTCGGGATTCCCGGCGGCCCTCTTCGTCGACCCGCTGACCGGCCCGATCACCCGCACCGCGCTGCAGTCGCTGCGCACCGCCGCGCTCAACAGCCGGGTCCCGGTCCTGGTCACCGCCGGCCTCGGCCAGGCCACCCGGGACGCCGCGTACGGCGCCGACCCGGCCGTGCTGCTCCGCGCGCTGGCCCCCAAGGACAGCGAGAGCCACGCGGCCCGGGTGCTGCTGGTGGAGTCGGATCCCGACATCGCGGCGGCACTGATCACCAGCCTGGAACGGCGCGGGATGCACGTGGAGCACGCCGTCTCGGAGAACGACGCGGTGTCGAAGGCCAGTAGCGTGCAGCCGAACCTCGTGGTGATGGACCTGCTCCAGATCCGGCGGAGGCGGCTGGGCCTGCTCGACTGGCTGCGCGCCAACGACCGGCTGCACCGCACGCCGTTGGTGGTGTACACCTCGGTGGACCTGGATCCGGCGGAGCTGCCGAGGCTGCGGACCGGCGAGACGGTGCTGTTCCTGGCGGAGCGGTCGACCAGCGCGGACGTGCAGTCGCGGATCGTCGATCTGCTCGGCCGGATAGGGACGTTGGGAGAGGTCAGCTCCGCCCAGTAGTTCGCCCTTGGCGTTCGACGCCATCCGTCCGCGGCGCATCCGGCCCGGCCGTCAGCACCACCCCGGGCCGGGGGCGTCGAACTGCCCTAGACTCGCCCTCCATGAGCATCGCAACTGCCGCAACTGCCAGGGACCTTGCACCGAGCGGCGTGCTGCGGGCCGCCATCAACCTGGGCAACCCGGTACTGGCCGACGGAACACCGACCGCGCCGACCGGCGTCACGGTCGACATCGCGCGTGAGATCGGCGCGCGGCTGGACGTCCCGGTGGAACTGATCTGCTTCGACGCGGCGCGGAAGTCGTACGAGGCGATGGCGACGGGCCGGGCCGACATCTGCTTCCTGGCCGTCGAACCCGCGCGCGAGGGCGAGGTCGCCTTCACGCCGCCGTACGTCGTGATCGAGGGTGTGTTCGCCGTGCCCCACGAGTCGGCTCTCGCCACGACCGCCGACGTCGACCGTGCCGGGGTGCGGATCGGCGTGAAACGCGGATCCGCCTACGACCTCTTCCTCTCCCGTACCCTTCGGCACGCGAGCGTCGTGCGCGGGGAGGAGGGGATCGACGAGTTCCGCGCTCAGGGCCTGGAGGTCGCGGCCGGGATCCGGCAGCCGATGACCGAGTTCGTCGCGGCGCATCCCGAACTCCGGCTGATCGAGGGTCGGTTCATGCAGATCCGGCAGGCGGTGGGCACGACCAGGGCCCGGCAGCCCGGGACCGTCCGGTTCCTCCGGGACCTCGTCGAGGAGCTCAAGGCCGGCGGATTCGTCGCCGACGCCCTCCGACGCGCGAACCAGTCCGCCGACCTGGTCGCCCCACCGGCGTAGGCGCGGAGCCACGCGTCCCCGCCACGGGTGCCGGCGGGCGGGAAGCCACGCCGACACCGCCGAACGCCGGATCCCGCGGTCGTGGTTGCCGCGCCGGCGCGGCAACCACACAGGCGTCAGCCCTTGCCGAGGACGGTGACCGCCAGGCGGCCGCCCGCGTAGTCGGCACGGATCACCTTCTTGTCGAACTTGCCGACCGAGGTCTTCGGCACCGCCTCGACCAGCGACCAGCGCTCTGGGAGCTGCCAGGACGCCACCCGGTCGGCTAGGAAGGCACGCAGGCCCGGCAGGTCCACGCCCGCACCGGCGCGCAACACCACGGTGGCCAGTGGACGTTCGCCCCACTTCTCGTCGGGGACGGCGACCACGGCGGCCTCCGCGACCTCCGGGTGCGCCATCAGCGCGTTCTCCAACTCGACCGAGGAGATCCACTCGCCACCGGACTTGATGACGTCCTTGGCCCGGTCGGTGAGGGTCAGGAAACCGTCCGGGGTGATGGTGCCGACATCACCGGTGCGCAGCCAACCGTCCTCGCTGAACTTGTCCTCCGGGCGCTCCGGGTGCTGCCCCGCGCCGCCGTAGTAGGCACCCGCGATCCACGGGCCGCGCACCTCCAACTCGCCCGCCGAGACGCCGTCGTGGGGCATCCGCTGGCCGTCGGGGCCGGTCAGCCGGGCCTCCACCGAGGCGGGGAAGACGCCCTGGGTGACCCGGTAGCGCCACTCCTCGTCCGCCGTGAGGCCGGCCGGCGGGAGCCCGAAGGTGCCGAGCGGGGAGGTCTCGGTCATCCCCCAGGCGTGCACCACGCGGATCCCGTGCCGCTCCTCGAAGCCGCGCATCAGGGCCGGCGGGCAGGCCGACCCGCCGATCACGACCATCCGCAACGACGAGGTGTCGTAAGGGGTTTCGCGGCCCGTCGGGTGGTCCAGCTCGTCCAGCAGGCCGTTCCAGATGGTCGGCACGGCGGCGCTGAGGGTCGGCCGGACCCGGTCGATCATCGCGGCCAGCGGCTGCGGCTGGAGGAACCGGTCCGGCATCAGCAGGTTGGCGCCGGACATGAACGCGGCGTGCGGAACCCCCCAGGCCCCGACGTGGAACATCGGCACCACCGGCAGCGCGGTGTCCTGCGGGGTGAGCCCGAAGGTGGCCGCGGAGTTCACCTGCAGGCAGTGCAGGTAGATCGAACGGTGGCTGTACACCACGCCCTTGGGGTCACCGGTGGTCCCGGAGGTGTAGCAGATCATCGCCGCGCGACGCTCGTCGATCTCCTCCTGCCACGGGTACGTGGTGGGCCGGTCCGCGATCAACTCCTCGTAGTCGTGCACGGATCCGGCGAACCCGGCCAGCAGCGAGCGGTCGCCGGGACCGCTCACCACGATGTGCCGGAGGGTGGGCGCGAGGTGCGGCAGCACCCCGGCCAGCAGCGGCAGCACACTGCCGTTCACCAGGATCGCCTGGTCGGCCGCGTGGTTGATGATGTAGGCGAGTTGGGCCGCGGGCAGTCGCAGGTTGAGCGTGTGCAGCACCGAACCCATCGCCGGCACCGCGAGGTAGGCCTCCAGGTGGTCGGCGTTGTTCCACATCAGCGTGCCGACCACGCTCTCCCCGGTCACGCCGAGCTCGTCGCGCAGCGCGTGCGCGAGCCGGGCGGCGCGGGCGCCGATCTCCGCGAAGCTGCGCTCCTCGGGGCCGTGCTCGGTCCAGGTGGTCACGGTCGCGCGACCGTGGACGGTCGAGCCGTGAGTCAGGATCCGGGCGACGGTGAGCGGTACGTCCTGCATGGTGCTGAACACGCGGGTCCTCCTTGACCGGGCTGCCTGCCGTGCTACCGGCGGGTAGCGGTACGGCGTCGTTCGATTCTGGCGCTCCGACCTGGGCGGTGTCAGCAGCTTCGGGCCAGGTGAGACGAGCGGCTCAGTGCGACCGGAGCTGGTCGGCCTCCGGGAGCCAGTCGCGGTCCGGCCGGTACTCCAGCCAACGGTGCCGCCGCCCGGCCTCGGCGAAGCCGCGCAGCAGGGCGGCGATCCCCGGGTGCGCCTGCCGCCGCGGCCAGACCAGCGACCACGCGTAGAGCGGAACCGGATCCACCAGCGGGACGGTCCGCAGCCCGGCCCCCGCCGCGCCGTCCGGCAGCGGGACCTCGGCCGGGAGGAGCGAGAAGCCGTCCGGGGTCGCCCGCAGCCGGGCCAGCAGGTGTTCGACGCCGAGGTTGGCCTCCCCGGACTCCACCGCCACCTCGAAGCGCTCGGCGAACCGCCGCAGGAAGTCGAGCCGCTCGACGTTCGCCGGGCAGAGCAGCCGGCTGCCCCGCAGATCGGCCGGGCGCAGCTGGTCGGCGCCGGCCAGCGGGTGGCCCGCGCCGAGGATCGCGTCCACCGGCTCCAGCCGGACCAGCCGGTGCGCCAGCGCCTCGTCCCGGCCGTCCGACAGCGCGTGGTGGCGGCCGAACCCGGCGTCGGCCTCGCCGCGCAGCATCGCCCCGGCCGCGGACGGCAGATCACGCCCCGATCCGACCTCGACGGCCGACTCGGCCATCCCGCCCATTCCCTGCCGGACCGTTCGCAGCGGCGCGAACAGGTGCCCCCAGACGTCCAGCCGGAGCGGCCTGGCCCGTGCCCCGACGGCCGCCAGCGCGTCCTCCCCGGCGGCCAGCAGGACCCGCGCCGGACCGAGGAACCGCTCGCCCGCCGCGGTCAGCCGGACCGGCCCGGTGCCACGCTCGAACAGTCGCTCGCCCAGCCGCTGCTCCAGCCGGGCCACCCGCTTCGAGAGCGCCTGCTGAGTGATCGCCAACCCGGCCGCCGCGCGCCCGAAGTGGCGGTGCTCGGCGGTCGCGGCGAAGGCCCGCACCTGGGCGAGATCGAGATCCACGACCGCCATCCTCGCCGACAACCGTCGGTTGTCAAGGCGGTCCGGTGGTTGTTGGACCGCCCCCGGCCGCGGGCGGTTGGCTGGAGGCAACGAACGGAGCCAAGGGAGCGAGCGATGAAGGCGTTCACAGCGACCGGCCGGACCGGCCGGACCGGGAAGTCGGTGCGGCTGGCCGAGGTCGAGGAGCCGGCGCAGCGGCCGGACCAGGCACTGGTCAAGGTCGAGGCGTACTCGGTGAACCGCGGCGAGACCTTCCAGCTGGAGCGGCCGGTCGCCGGCTGGCGGCCCGGCAAGGACGTCGCCGGCCTGGTGGTGCAGTCCGCGCCGGACGGCTCCGGGCCGGCGGTGGGCGCCCGGGTAGTGGGTCACCCGGCGTCCGGCGGGTGGGCCGAGTACGTCGCGGTGCCGACCGACGCGCTGGCCGCGCTGCCCGACACCGTGGACACCGTCCGGGCCGCCGCGCTGCCGCTGGCCGGCCTGACCGCGCTGCGCCTGTTGCGCGCCGCCGGCCCGCTGACCGGTCGCCGGGTGCTGCTCACCGGCGCGTCCGGCGGGGTGGGCCACTACCTCACCGAACTCGCCGCCGCGGCCGGGGCCGAGCTGACCGCGGTGACCGCCTCGGCCGAGCGCGGGGCCCGGCTGGCCGAGCTGGGGGCCGCCGCGGTGGTGCGCGACGTCGCCGAGGCGGCCGGGCCGTTCGACGTGGTGCTGGAGTCCACCGGCGGCCGGGCGCTCCCGCTCGCGCTGGCCCGGCTGGCGCCGCGCGGGCTGCTGCTCTGGTTCGGCCAGGCCGGCCGGCAGCCGGCCACCCTGGACTTCTTCGACTTCTTCGCCGGCCCGGTGAGCGCCACCCTGCGGCACTTCAGCTACGCGGACGTGGACCAGCCGGACGGCCGCGACCTGGCCACCCTGGTCCGGCTGGTCGCGGAGGGCCGGCTGCACCCGGAGATCGGCACGGTCCGCGGCTGGCGGCACACCGCCGAGGTCCTGGACGACCTGCGCGACCGCCGGGTGCGCGGCAACGCCGTCCTGACCGTCGGCTAGTCGACCCATCTGCCGTTACACGTCTTCGAGAGGACCGATCACCATGCTGGACCCACGGACCGTGGTCACCCGTTACGTCACCGCCGTCGCCGAGGGCGACCTGGCGACCATCACCGAGAGCTTCGCCGAGGACGCCACCTGGGAGTACCCGGGCGACCTCCCCTTCAGCCGAGTGTGGACCGGCCGGGACGCCATCGTCAACGACTTCCTGGGCGCGGCCGGTGCCCTGTTCGCGCCCGGCGGCGCACCGGTGGTGACGCTGCGGAGCGTGCTGGCCGACGGCGAGCAGGTGGTGGGCGAGTGGACCGCCCGCGGCACGGCGGCCAACGGGCGGACCTACGACAACCGGTGCCTGGGCGTCTTCACCGTGCGCGAGGGGCGGATCGTCGCGGTCCGGGAGTACCTGGACACCCTGCACGCCGCGCGCACCCTGTTCGCCGCCGGCTGAGCCCTCCGGCGTCCTCAGGGGGCCACCACGGTGTCCAGCTGGTCGCCGTCCACGGTGAGCGTCACTCCGCCGTAGGTCTCGTCGGCGCTGCCGTGGTACTGGTGCATCCGCTGGTGGGCGGTCCACTGGCCGTCGCCGAGCACCCCGCCGCCGTCGGTCACCGCCCGGCTGTCCCAGCGGGCGTACCAGACGGCGTCCGGCAGCGGCCGGACACCGGTCCGCTGGGCCGTGGCCAGGTCGCAGATCCCGGAGTCGACGCTGGAGTAGTAGCCGGACCAGTAGCCCGCGTCGTGCAGGCCCTCGGTCCAGCCCACGGTGAAGTCGACGACGGCCCGCGAGCAGGCCGCGTCACCGGAGGCGTAGGACTCCATGTCGAGGTAGACCGGGGTGCCCTGACCGAGGCCGAGCGCCTGCGCGCCGAGCACCGCCTCGGCGGCCTCCTCGCGGCCCTGCTCCACCGCGTGCGCGGGGTCGATCCGCTGCGGCTTGCCGGGCACGTCGGCGCACGGTGCCTGCCGGCCGACGTGGGTCGGGATCAGCCGCCAGCCCTGGGCGCGGACCTGGCTGACCCAGGCGGCGGTCAGCAGCGGCTGGTCGCAGCCGCGCTGCCGGCCGCTGATGTAGATGCCGACCGCGCCGTACGGGGAGGTGCCGCGCCAGGCCTTCATGGCGGCCAGCGGCGGCGCGCTGCAGGCGTCGAAGCCGGCGCCCGTGTAGACGGAGTACGGGAGGTAGTCCGTGCCGTCGCGGTCGTGACCGGTGCCGTCGGGGTGGTGCGGGCGGTGCTTCGGATCATGCTGCGAGGCGGGGCCCGGGTGGTGTCTCGATGCGGACTTCGGGTCGTGTTTCGATGCGGCGCCCGAGCGGGCGGGGGCGAGCGGGGCGTTTCCGGCGGCCGTTCCCGTGGTCGCGAACAGCAGCGTCAGGGCGGCTGCGGAGAGCAGCACCGGGCGGAGGTAGCGGACCATCGGGCTATCCTGACGATCTGTCGAGCACACTGGTGGTCGGACGCGCCGGGCCGGCTCGCCGCTCACCCCTCCGGGGGACCGGCTCACCCGACCGGGGGTGCCACCCGCCGTCCGCGGACACGCCGGTGGGCGGTGCCGTTGCCGACACCGCCCACGGACCCGGAGTGCGGTGACCCTTTCCGCCGCCGGGCCGGCCTTCCCGGGTGGCGCGCGACCGCCCCGTCAGGCCGGAACCGGCCTCAGCCGCCGATCGGAGCGAACTGGACCTGCACGTTCTTGTCGCCCTGGCCCGACAGCACCAGGCCGGAGTTGTCCTTCACCCCGAGGGTGTTGTTCTGGTTCGAGGCGCCGTCGCCGGTGGCGGTCTGCTGCGTCCAGTTGTTGTTGCCGTCGATGGTGCCGAAGACGTTGCCACTGCCCACGGTCGAGACGACGCTGCTGTTGGAACCGTTGTCGGCACCCGCGCCGTTGTTGGCGAAGGCCGAGCCGGCACCAGCGAGGAGCAGACCTGCGGCGAGCGGAGCGGCGGCGAGAGCGACGGCCAAGCGGGCCGAGCGGAAGCGTGCCATGGAATCCTCCAAGGAGCTTGGACCAATGAATTGCCAAGACTGGTGCGGGAGTTCACGGCCAGATGAACCCCTGCGGGCTGCGACGCCGAAGAACAGACTTGCTCAGCAAATCGAGAACCCGCCAGCGCTCCGGGTTCGTTTCCCTCGAACGCGTGACTTCCGGGCTCTAAACCAGGAACACCGGAAAGCCGATACGTGTCGGCCACCGCACCGCTCCGACCATCGCCCGAGGCCGCTTCCGCCCGACCGGACGCCCTGGTCACGAGGTCCGGAACGGCTCAGAACAGCTTGCCGGGATTGAGGATTCCCAGCGGGTCGAACAATCCTTTCATCTGCTTTTGCAGCTCCAGGCCGACCGGTCCCAACTCGCGGGCCAGCCAGTCCCGTTTGAGCAGCCCGACGCCGTGTTCCCCGGTGATCGTGCCGCCCAGTTCCAGACCCAGCGCCATGATCGCCTCGAAGGACTCCGCGGCCCGGGCCACCTGGTCCGGATCGGCCGCGTCGAAGGCCACGATCGGGTGCGTGTTGCCGTCGCCCGCATGGCAGACCATGCCGATGGTCAGCCCGCAGCGCTCGGCGATCGCGGCCACTCCGGTCATCATCTCCGCCATCCGGGAGCGCGGCACCGCCACGTCGTCGACCATCGTGGTGCCCAGCGTGTCCAACGCGGTCAGCGCCAACCGCCGTGCCGCCAGCAGGAGTTCTGACTCCGCCTGATCCTCGGCCGGGACCACCTCGGTGGCTCCGGCGGCCCGGCACAGCTCGCCCACCTCGGCCAACTCGCGCAGCCGCTCCGGCCCGTCGAAGGCCACCAGCAGCAGCGCCTGGGTCGACTCCGGCAGGCCCATCCGGGCCATCCGGTTCACCGCCCGCACGCTCACCGCGTCCATCAGCTCCATCAGCGACGGCACGAACCCCGCCTCGCTCACCGCGCAGACCGCCGCGCAGGCGCTGTCGGTGTCGGCGAACTCGGCCACCAGCGCCAACTGCGGTGCGGGGGCCGGCCGCAGCGCCAGCACCGCGCGGACCACCACCCCGAGGGTGCCCTCGGACCCGACGAAGAGCCGGGTCAGGTCGTAGCCGGCCACCCCCTTGGCGGTCCGCCGGCCGGTCCGCAGCAGCCGGCCGTCGGCCAGCACGACGTCCAGGCCGAGCACGTACTCGCTGGTCACGCCGTACTTGACGCAGCACAGCCCGCCCGCGCCGGTGCCGATGTTGCCGCCGATCGTGCAGGACTCCCAGCTCGACGGGTCCGGCGGGTAGGCCAGCCCGTGCTCGGCGGCCGCCCGGGACAGCTCGGCGTTGACCACCCCGGGCTCGACCACCGCGATCCGGTTGACCACGTCCAGCTCAAGGATCCGGTCCATCCGCACCAGCGACAGCACGATGCAGCCGTCCACCGCGTTGGCCGCGCCCGACAGCCCGGTCCGGGCGCCCTGCGGCACCGCCGGGACCCGCAGCTCGGTCGCGGTCCGCAGCACGTGCTGCACCTCCTCGACGGTGGACGGGAAGACCACCACCGCCGGCGCACCCGCCGCGCAGAACCCCGCCATGTCGTGCCGGTAGCTCGCGGTGACCTCCGGATCGACGGTCACCGCCGACTCCGGCAGCCCCTTGAGCAGCCGCTCGATCAGCTCGTCCACGCCCGCCTCCTCAGCTCCGGGGGCGGGCCTGGCGCCCGCCCCCGCCCTGCACTCTGCCGCGTGGGCGGCCCGGGCGACAGACGACCGCGCCGCGACCGCCGCCAGTCGCCGCCGGCTGCCGGCCGCGGCACCGCCGTCGCCCCGGTCGAACCGGGCCGGCCCGTCACCGTGATCGTCCGTCCCGCGACCCCGAGCACACCCGCCCGCGCGAACGCGACCGTCCCCGGCCGGAGCGTTCCGGTCGGGGACGGTCGCGTTCGCACCCGGTGCTCATCCGCTCCGGTGTGTGAGTATTACTCAGTTTCCGCGCCGCGCACGGCGCTTGAGGCCGAACAGCACCGCGCCGCCGGCGGCGAGCAGGGCGGCGGCACCGGCGAACAGGGTGCCGCTGTTGCCGCCGCCACCGGTGAAGGCCAGCGAGGCGTCGCTGGTGGCGGGGGTCGGCGCGGCGGCCGGGGCGGAGGCCGGAGCGGCGCTGGCGCTCGCGACGGGCGCGGGGGTGACGGGGGCCGGGGTGACGGCCGGCGCCGCCGGGGCGGAGGTGTGCGCCGCCGGAGCCGGGGCCGCCTTGTGGACGGGGGTCGGCGCGGTGGTGGGCTGGTGGCTGGGGGCGGGCTGCGCGGTGGGCAGCTGGCCCATCAGGTCGAGCTCGTTGCTGGTCAGGCCGGTCTGGCCGTCCGCGGCGCCCTCCGTGCCCACCAGGAAGTAGTTCTTGACCTGCTCGGCGACCGTGGTGGGCGTGGTGATCCGCAGGTCGTAGCTGACCGACTGCCCGTCCGCCAGCGGGCCGTCGAGCGCGGCGGAGTCGACGAACACGGTCGGGTCGCAGCCGGGCCGCGTCGGGAGGTCGACCACGCCACCGCCGTGCACCCACTGGACGACGGTGTTGCCCTGGTTCATGACGCCGAGCGTGGTGAAGAAGGACGGGACGAGCGTCACGTGCTGGTACCCGGCACCGGTGTGGTTGGTCGCGGTGACCTGGACCTCGAAGGAGGTCCGACCCGCCGAGCTGGTCGTCCTGACCAGGCTCGTGGCGAGCGTGGGCGAGCCGTGGTGGGCCGGGCCACCGGCGACCGGGCTCTCCCCGGGCAGCGTCACCGAACCGTGCGTGCACGGGGTCACGGGGTGGTTGTCGGCCCATGCGGGGACGGTGGCCGCGCCGGTCGCGGCGAGCAGCAGGGCGGCGACGGTGGCGGTCTTCTTCGCGGACGCGGACAGGGCAGGGCGCTGGATGGTCATGATGGTCCCCCAAGGACATCGACGTGGTGCTGGTGTGGTGTCGCGTCCCCTGACCGTTTCCCCGGCTCAGTCCGTCGCGCAGGGAAAATACTTCCACCCGATCATCCGTACGTCGTACGCCTACTGTCACGGCCGCGTCACGAGCGTTTCCGCCCCCGCGACGGGCCACGGCGGGGCGGTCAGGCGGCCTGGAGGGCCGGACCGGAGGCGGCCCGGGCGGTGGTGGCGCGGTAGGCCCGCAGCCGGATGGTGACCAGGCGGGCCACGGCCTCGCCGAGGGCCATCAGCACGAAGGCCGCGACCCAGGCCTGCGAGCTGGTGATGTGCTGGTCGATGCTGAAGTTGGTGACGGTCTTGCCGAAGCCGGTGTGCTGCTCGGCCAGGACGAACGCGATCCGCGCGCCGATGCCGCCGACCCACAGCACCGCGGCCAGCGCCCCGGCCTTGGCGTAGGCCCCCTCGGCGGTGACCCACACCCGGGTGGCCAGCCCGCACAGCACGCCGAGGCTGATGCCGGCGGCGGCCAGCACGACCTCCAGTCCGAGGTCGCCGCCCGCGGTGGGGATGGAACGCAGGTAGTAGAACGCGGTGCCGGCGACCAGCACGACCGGGAGGATCAGGCTCACCAGGTCGAGCCGCCCGCCCTTCATCTGCCGAACGACCAGAAGGACCAGCACCAGCTGCACGCAGTACTCAGTAGTGGACATGCCCCCACTCTCCCGCCGCACCCCCGCCCGGGGCGTCAGCCCGCGGGTTGGCCCCCGGGTGGACCCGTCCCTCCACCCCGGGGTTGACCCACCCACCACCGGGTTGACCGGACGCGGCACGGGCGGGCGCCGGCATGCCGCCGACACCCGCCCGCCGGACCTTTCAGTGGACGCGACCCACCGCGGCCTCGGTGAACCACAGCCCGACCGCCATGCGGGCCAGCAGCACCGCCATCACCTGGACCTGCGTCGCCTTGGGCAGCTCGTTCCCCCGGTTCCGGCCGTTCACCGCCACGTCCGCGACCTTCGTCCGCATCTCCGGCCGCCGCCCCACCAGACTCAGCGAAACTCCCAGGACCACGGAGGCGTACAACGGCGGCAACTCACCCGGCCCCATGTGCTTCACGAGCCCCGACGCGGCGGCGAAGAGGACCCCGGCGACCGGGCCGAGAGACACCCGGATCCGGTAGCTCCGATTCGGCATCAACGGAACGAGAGTGATCAGGTAGACGACCGTCACAGCGACGGAGACGAGCCACCAGATCGACTCGGAGATGTGCGGAGGCTGCATTCTCTTTCCTTGGCCGGCTGGGGCCCGATGGCAGGCCCCGGCACTTCGTTCATTGCTGATCGGTGATTTTCCTGCGTCGGGAGGAGAACTCCCCGTGCGACGGCTGCGCTTCCCCGGGAGCTTCTCCCGCACCACCCGTGCTACCAGGTGAACAGGCCCACGATTCCCGCTGGTTCTGCCGAACGGCGACGTCCCGGGCCTGACGGGCGGCCTGATCAGCCGCGGCGGCGTCCTTGCCGGCGGCCACCGCTGACACGCGGGCCCCAACGGCCGGCGGCGACGACCACGGGGACTACCAGCTGATCAGCCGGGCCGCCAACGGGCTGACCACCGACCACGACCGGGTGCGGTTCGCCGACTTCACCGGCGACGGGCACGCCGACTACGTGCTCGCCAACCCGGACCGCAGCGTCACCGTCTACGCCTGGAACGGCGGCGACGGCAACGGCGGTTGGAGCGACCTCGGCAAGGTCGCCAGCGGCGCCTGAACCGTCAGCGCCGGGCGGGCCCGCCGGCCACGACCGCGGGCCCGCCGTGTTCGGCGGCGAGGTGGTGGGGGCGGGCCGTCCCGGGGGCGGCGAGGCCTTCCGGAATCAGAAGTCCTCGGTGCTCGCGTCGATCAGGCCGGATCCCGCGTCGGGTCCCAGGTAGCTGAGCAGATGTCGCGAAGTCGGGGAGAGATCGGCGCGCCAGGCGCACCGCGGCGGTATGTAGAGCACCTCGCCGGCCCGCAGCCGGCACTGCAGCGCGACCGGCGCGGCGGGCCCGGCCCCGGAGACGTACCACTCACCAACGCCGACGGTCTGGTGCACCATCACGTGCGAGTCGACCGGCGCGTAGCGCACCGAGTCGCCCGCGACGGTGCCGCGCACGGTACGCACGGCATAGCCGGTCAGCCGGCCCAAGCAGGCTGCCAGCAGGCCCAGTTGGTCCGCGCTGGCGTCGGGCCGGTAGGCGGGGTGCTCGTGCTCGGGCCAGAAGACGCTCGGTGAGCGGTCGTGGTGAACGGCCAGGAAGAGGGCCAGTTCCCGATGGTGGAGCTCCGCCGCCTCGGCGGCCGTATGCTGCGTGTCCGGCATGTCGAGCTTCCCCCGTGTCGTCCCCCCGCCCGACCTCGCCCGGGTCGGCCGGGACGCCCAGAACTGTTGGCCGGGTCATGGGGGGTACGGGAACCATGCCACACCACGCGGACCGACGGTAGTCACGTGTTCACGTTACCGGGGCCGTCCGCCGGCAGCGGATCGTCACCGTCCAGCAGACCGCCGACCGCCGCCGCGACCCCGGCCTGGAACCGGCTGGTGGCGTTCAACTGCTCCATGATGTCCGCGATGTGACGCCGTGCGGTGCGCAGTGACATGCCCAGCCGGCGGGCGATGGTCTCGTCCTTCAGGCCGGCCGCCAGCAGCCGGATGATCGTCTCGTGGATCTCCCGGGAGACCTGCCCGAGCCCCTGGCTCGCCGCGTCCGCGAACGGCGTGGCGCGTTCCCAGGTCTGCTCGAAGATCTCGCACAGGTAGCCGACGGTGGACGGCTCGCTGATCACCACCGCACCCCACGAGCCGTCCTGCACCGGGATGAAGGCCCGCTCACGGTCGAAGACGATGAGCCGGCCGAAGAGCTCGTGCGCCGTCCGGTACTGGGCGCCGAGCACGGAGGCGGCGGCCACGTAGGCCTGGCTCGGGACGTTGAACCGGGCGGTGTGGTGGTACAGGGTACGGATCCGGATGCCGCGCTCCAGCATCTCGCGGTCCCGGTCGATCGCCTCCTGCATCGCCGCGGGGACCCGGGAGCCACCACCGGGCTGGCAGGAGAGCATCTCCTCGGCGCAGTTGGCCGCCGCGCGGGTCAGCGCCGCGCGCACGTCCTGCAGGTTGTCCAGCACCTCAAGACCGCCCGAGCTGGGCGACGAGGAGCGGTGGTACGCCTGGGTGTAGCGAACCAGTGCCTCACGGATCCCGACCAGCCGCTGCCGCTCCTCGCGGATCCGCTCCTCGATCGGTGCGGCGAGCTGGGCGGTGGCCGTCTCGGGCGCCACCGCGTAGCCCACCGCCGGATCCTCGGGGGTAGTGTGCACGAGCCGGGCGGCGATCAGCCGGCCGATCGAGTCCGTCGCCTCCTGAACGGCCAGCGCCGTCCCCTTGGCGACCGCCTCCGGGTCCACCGACCGGTGCTTGCCGATCCAGGCGTAGACGTCCAGGTCGATCTCCTGCAAGTGGGCGGCAGGGGAGAAAGTGCTGTTTGCCTGCACTTTGTCCACTTCTGCCCACCTGTCATTTTGGTGTTTGGCACTTTGGTGAAGCGTTTGACCCATGGCAGTCAGGATAGGCAGCGAGCGACGCTTCACAGGTGACCGAACGAGCCCCTGCCCCTGGGGCTCCGGAACCCACCTGGAGAATCCCATGCAGCGACTCACCTTGCTCAAGCGGATCGTCAACACCACGGCGGTCACCGCCGTGCTCGTCATCGGGGCTGCTCCGGCCGTCACCGCCGCCGCGGCCACCCCCCACCCGACGCAGCGGACCTCGGTGCTGGCCGCCGCGGACCGGGGCGCGCGGTTCAACTGCCCCCGCCACTTCCGGTGCGACGACAGCTCCTGGGGCGGCTGAGCCGGCGGTCGCGCCATCCGGTCGCACCGCCCACCTCCGGCGCGCGCTCACCTCGTGGACCGAGTAGACCGAGAGGCCACCATGTCGTTCGAGACCCCGCCCCCGCCGGCGTTCAGCCCCCGCGAACGGGAGATCCTCACCCATCTGGCGGAGGGCGCGACCTACCAGGTCATCGCGCGCCGGCTGGGGATCAGCCCACACACCGTCGACACCTACGCTCGCCGGCTGCGCGACAAGAGCGGAGCCGCCAACCGCGTCCAGCTGGCGCTCCTGGCGGTCCGGCTGGGGTGCGCGGTGCCGCCCCACCCGTTCGCTCCCCGCGACGCCCGTCCACCACACAGAGCAGAGGGAGACCACGATGGACGCTTCGAGCACCAGACGCCCGCCCCCGAGGCACGGCGGTGGAGCGGTGTGCGGGACGCCGCAGGGGGTGCCGGCGGGTGAACCGGACGCCCCGGCCGGCGCTCCCTGCCCGGTCACCCTCGACGAGCGGCAGCGCAAGCTCATCTCGCTGCTGATGGCCGGTCACACGGACTCCAGCGCGGCCCACCGGCTGGGCATCAGCCCACGGACCGTGACCAACATCCTGCGCTCGCTGATGGACCGGCTCGGCGTGGACAACCGGTTCCAGCTCGGCGTGGCCCTGGGCGCCCAACTGCGGCTCACCGCCCCGAAGACCCACCTGCGGCCGGGCACCGGACACCGCGGCGCCGTGCACCAGGGCTCGCGGACCTTCGACCGCGCCACTTGAGTGTTCGTCAGGGTTCCCGGCCGTTCGGAGTGCGGGCCGGCGCTGGACCCCTCCCGGGTGGCCGCGTCGAGCGCTGACGGCCGTGCCCGGGGCAACGGTCGACTGCGCAGAAGTCCGCTGCCCCGGCCTCCGGCCCCGGCAAGGAAACCGGGGGTGCCTCCAGCATGCACCGGGCAACTCCCGTCCGCAGCAGCACCGCAGACCCCGCGGGAACACCGACAGTCCCAGCACTGTCACGTGCTCACGGAACCAGGCACGTCCCGCTCCGCGTCCTGCCGCGCCCGGACGCGCGGGAGGCCGTTCGGACCGCGGTGACGGGTTGACTCGGTGCGACGCGCCAAGAACCCTGCCAGCCAACGGATTTGGGATGCGGCAGGGCGACCGGTGGGATCAGGTGGGCCCGGGGTTCGGCAGTGGCGCCCGGCCGGCCGCCGGCGTCCGGTCCGCCGCGATGCCCGGGATTCGTTCCGACCCGTCGCGGGACTTCGGGGACCCGCCGCGGAGGCCGGGTGCTCCTGCGGTCTCCGCGGGCCGAGGGTGCCCAGGCATCACGACGCAACTTCTTCGCGTTAAGCTGTACCCATGAGTGCCCGAGCAGCCGCACGCCCCGGCGGGCGCAGCGCGCGCGTCCAGCAGTCCGTACACCAGGCCGTCCGAGATCTCGAGGCGGAGCTGGGCCGGGACGCGCTCACCGTGCCCCTGATCGCCGCCCGCGCGGGGGTCACGCCGTCCACCGTCTACCGGCGCTGGGGAGATTTGCGGGAACTGCTGTCCGACGTGGCCGTCGAGCGGCTGCGACCCGACACCGCACCGGCCGACCACGGCAGCCTGCGGGCCGACCTGGCGGCCTGGGCGGAGCAGTTCGCCGAGGAGATTTCCTCACCGGCGGGCCGTACCTACATCCGGGACGCCCTGCTGGGCGACCCGGAACAGGGCAACGCGGCCCGCTGCTCCGACTACGCCGCCGAGCAGCTGAAGGCCATCGGCGTGCGCGCCGCCGGACGCGGTGAGGCCGTGCCCGACGTGGAGACCCTGCTGGACGTCGTCGTCTCCCCCCTGATGTACCGCATCCTGTTCCGCCCTTCGGACCTGTCCACCGCTTATACCGACCACCTCGTGGAGGCGGCGCTCAGCCGGACACACACTCCCCCCTCGCACTAAAAGCTAAGAAGTTGCGTTTTGGGGGCTGGGGACTGCTACTCTTCACTTAAAGCAAAGTGTTTGCCTTAAGGCCCAGAGGTGCTCATGCCCAGCGTCACAGCCCCGTCGTCCCGTCTCCGCCGCCTCCCCGTGCTGGGCCGCCGCAGCGCCTTCACCCTCCACGCCTCCGTCCTCGTCGGCCTGCTGGCCGCCTCCAGCGCGCCGACCCCGCTCTACGCCCTCTACCAGGCCGCGTGGCACTTCTCGGCCATGACGGTCACCGTCGTGTTCAGCGCCTACGCGCTCGCCCTGCTGGTGGCACTGCTCGCCGCGGGAACGCTCTCGGACCACCTGGGCCGACGCCCCGTACTCGTCGGCGCGCTGCTCGCGGAAGCCGCCGCGATGGCCCTCTTCGCCACCGCCCAGGGGGTACCGGCGCTGATCGCCGCCCGGATCCTGCAGGGCCTGGCCACCGGCGTGGCCACCAGTGCCGCCGGGGCCGCCCTGCTCGACTTCGAGGACCCCGACCGCCCGGGCCGGGCGACGCTCGCCAACAGCACCACCCCCGTGGCCGGCATGGCGGCCGGCGTCCTGGTCTCCACCGCCCTCACCCAGTACGCCCCCGCCCCCACCCGCACCGTCTACCTCCTGCTGCTCGTGCTGTTCGCCGCGCAGGCCGCCGCGGTCCTCCTCACCACCGAGACCGCACACCCCCACCCCGGCGCATGGCACTCGCTGCGCCCCGGCGTCAGCATCGCGCCCGCCTCCCGCCCGGCCATGGTGCTCGCCGCGCCCGGCATCATCGCCGCCTGGGCGCTGGGCGGCTTCTACTCCTCCCTCGGCCCCTCACTCGCCCGGCTCATCGCCCCGCACGCCGCACGGGCCACCGGCGGCCTGGTCTTCTTCACCCTGACCGCCACAGCCGGCCTCGCCGTCCACGCCGCACGGCCGCTGGCCGCCCGCACCGTGAGCCTCGCCGGCACCGCGGCCCTGATCCCGGGGGCCCTGCTGACCCTGAGCGGACCGCACCTGCACAGCCTCCTCGCCCTGTTCGCCGGCACCGCCCTGGCGGGCGCGGGCTTCGGAGCCGTCGGCCAGGGCGCCCTGCGCCTGCTGCTGCCCCCGGCCGCACCCGGCGAACGCGCCGGAACGCTCGCCGCGTACTACGTGCTCAGCTACCTCGCCATGAGCGTCCCCGCGGTCCTCGCCGGCCTGCTGACCAGTCTGTACGGCCTCCAGACCGCCGTGTCGCTGTACGCCGTGACGGTCATCCTGCTGACCCTGATCGGCCTGACCAGGCTCGCCCGCACCACGCGGCGGCCCGCCACCGCCTGACGCCCCCCCCGCAAAGGACCCACCGATGAACACCGGCACGACCCGCCAGACCGCACCCTCCACCGCCGGTCCGGCATGGAACCTCGGCGACATCGCCGTACGCCGCATCGACGAGATCGAACTGCCACCGCAGACCGGGCCGTGGCTGCTGCCCCAGGCCACCAAGGAGGTGCTGGACGAAGCGTCTTGGCTGCGCCCCGACTTCGCCGACGCCGACGCGCCCCGCCTGGCGAGCCACAGCTTCGCGGTGGAGGCGGGCGGCCTGCTGATCGTCGTCGACACCGGCATCGGCAACGCCAAGACCCGCGCCAACCCGGCCTGGCACGGTCTCGACACCGACTTCCTGGAGCGCCTGGCGGCGGCGGGCTTCCCGCCCGAGTCCGTGGACCTGGTGATCACCACCCACCTGCACACCGACCACGTCGGCTGGAACACCCACCTCGTCGACGACGACTGGGCCCCGACGTTCCCCAACGCCCGCTACCTCACCAGCCGCACCGAATGGGACCACTGGGCCACCACCGAGTTGGACGAGGCCCGCAGCCAGATGTTCCGCGACTCCGTCCGCCCCGTTCGCGACAACGGACAGTACGACCTCGTCGACGTGCCCGAGCACGGACGCGAAGTGGCCCCGGGCATCCTTCTGGTCCCGGCACCGGGCCACACCCCGGGGCAGGTCGCCGTGGAACTGCGCGGCAGCGACCGCCGGGCGCTGATCACCGGCGACAGCATCCACCACCCCGTGCAGCTGTCCCATCCCCACGTGACCAGCTGCGTCGACATCGACCCCGCCCAGGCGCTCCGCACCCGGAGCCGCCTGCTCGACGACCTCGCCGCCACCGACGCCCTGCTCCTGGGCACCCACTTCCCGCGGCCCACCGCCGGCACCGTCCGCCGGGAGAACGGACGCTACCGCCTGCTCGCCGAGCACGACACCGAGGTCCCACCCACCACGGCCTGAGGCCGCCCCCCCGCCACCACCGGCACGGGCCGTCGCGGGGGCACCACGTGACTCACCCTCACAACACGACGGAGCGTCGCCGCCCACCCCACCGACCAAGGTGGACGGCGACACCCCATCCCGTTCCGGCACCGCGCCGGATCCCACCGAGCTGGGTCGCCTGACGCCTTGACCACCAGGCCGGCGATGCGCCGTGCTCCGGGCGGGCGTTGACCACGACGCCCACCGTCGGGTGGGGTCCGTCCGCCGGCCTCGCGGTGGGGTGGCGTGCCCGAGCCCCCCACTCGTCACTGATGCGCTATCAGTCACGAAGTGGGAACATCTCCCCCCTCGCTCGCTCAGCAATGAGCGGCCTCCCCTGGCAATCACCGGCCTGCTTGCCAGGACCGACCCAAAGCCCTCCGTGCAGGCACTGCGAGCAGTAGCCCTCCGGCCTAGCGGGCCCGGTGCTCGGAGCGCACCCGTTTTCCTGCTGACTTCTCGTCATCTAGCCTCGGGCTTTCACGGCGACTGCTGTCCGATGGGTGATCAGAAAAGAGAAAAGTGCTCCTGACCTGCAACGATGGGACTTGTCTAGGGTCCA